>JALYYZ010000092.1 GCA_030945985.1 Chloroflexota bacterium | reverse complement strand
GTGCTCCACCTGCACCCTGTGTGGTAGTTCCGCCATATCGGAAGTTCGGGTCGTTTAGGCGAGTAGCCTCGTCCTTCATATTGCGAGCACCATTCTGATTAAAGACGCTCTGAGCGGCGCTCTGCTGCGCATCAGGCACGTTAGCTGTGACAAGCACGCCGCCCCGCTGTACACCTGTCTGGTAAACATGGGCCTCTTCCTCGGGCACACCGGCGTCAACAAGTGCTCCAACGAGACCACCCGCAGCCGCACCGATACCGGCGCCGGCCAACGTTGTGGCAAGCGGACCTGCGGCCGCAATGGGGCCGATACCCGGTATAGCCAAAGCACCCACGCCTACAAGCAAGCCCGCAAGGCCGCCGAGCACGCCACCACCTACGGCACCCGTCAGAGCGCCGCCACCGCCACCTGTTTCCGTATCAACTGCGGTAGTGGTTGTTGTTTCGCTGCCTTCACCCGCGCGCATTGCTACGCTTATATCACCTGCGGCGATATTCATCGCGCGGAGTTGTTCCACTACGCGCATTGCATTTTCTCTGCTTTCGAATAAACCTACAACTGTAGCCATTTTGTGTGTATCCTCCTAAAGATATTTGCTCGCTTTCCCGGAGGCCGCTCTCCTCAACAAATATCACTCATACGAGCGGCAATAACATTAGAGCAAGGCTCGTGCCATCTCTGCAAATAGTTAAACGCAGTAAGTGGGCGCAGTGTTACGCATCAAACTTCAACTGGCGCTCCGATGATCCCCGCGATTTGACCTTCCTCTATAGGAAGGCGTGCCGGTTGTTCCCCTCTTCTGCTCTTTAGGACGGTACTGAGGTCGCGAATTTGGCAATACGCGGAGGGGCATCTCCTGGGAAAGCTGCCTTCAGCACTTCGTCAAAGCTGTCTACAAAGATGATATTCATATCACTCAGGGCCTCGGGCTGCACTTCGTCCAGGTCGCGTCTATTTTGGGAGGGTAGAATTACGTTGTGTATTCCTGCCCGGCGCGCGGCAAGCACCTTCTCCTTAACACCGCCGACAGGTAGTACGCGGCCAGTAAGGGTCATTTCTCCTGTCATAGCCAGGTCACCCGACACAGCGGTCTTTGTGAGCGCCGACACGAGCGCCGCAGCAAGAGCGACCCCCGCAGAAGGCCCATCCTTCGCCACAGCGCCTGATGGAATGTGCAAGTGCAGATCGCTATACTCGTAAAAATTGGGATCGATATTCAGTTCCTCGGCGTGTGCCCGCACATAAGAGAGAGCGGTTTGGGCTGATTCGCGCATAACATCACCCATGTGCCCCGTGATGGTGATGCTCTTGCTACCGGCCATGGTGAGCGCCTCTATATGCATAATGTCGCCACCGACGGGCGTCCAGAACAGGCCTGTCACCACCCCTGGCTGATCAGTAGAGACGGGCTCTTCAGAGAGGAAGCGTGGTGTGCCCAGCACCTGACTTATGAGTTCTGCGTCTGCCTTATGTGCGACCTGCTGTGTACCTGTCTCGGCTATCATGGCAGCGATTCGTCTGCATACGCCGGCGATCTCCCTGTCGAGCTGGCGCACACCCGCTTCTCGGGTGTAACTGCGTAATATCTCCAGCACTCCATCTTCATCCCATACAAGGTCCCCCGCGTTCAGAGCATGCCACTCCATTTGCCGTGGAATAAGGTGGCGTACTGCAATTTGCACCTTCTCCTCTTCGGTATAGCCGGATAATCTTATAATTTCCAGGCGATCACGTAATGCTTCCGGCACAGTTTCGAGGGTATTCGCTGTGGCAAGGAAGAAGATGTTCGAAATGTCAAACGGCACTTCGATGTAGTGGTCAGAAAATTCATGTTGCTGCTCTGGGTCAAGCACATCGAGCAGCGCTGCCGAGGGGTCGCCTTTCTCCCTAGAACCTATTTTATCCAACTCGTCTAGCATCATTACGGGGCCATTGCTCGCAGCGCGTACCAACGACTGTATTACGCGTCCAGGCATTGCGCCCAGGTAGGTACGCCTATGGCCTCGTATTTCGGCCTCATCTGTAATGCCCCCAAGGGATACACGCACAAAAGGTCTTCCTAGTGCCTCAGCTATAGAGCGCCCAAGAGATGTCTTGCCTACTCCTGGGGGTCCCGCCAGGCAAAGGACAGGTTGTTTACCGCCGGCGTCTGCCTGCTGGTCACTATCGTTCAGCCGCTCCTGCCTCAATTTGTGGACGGCCAGGTGCTCGATTATGCGCGCTTTGACTTCAGCCAGGCCGTAGTGGTCGTGATCAAGTATCGCTCGCGCAGCTTCGAGGTCGACTTCCGGTTCGGCGGAAGTGTGCCAGGGTAGGTCGGCTAACCATTGTAAGTAGTTTCGGACCAGGCTGTAATCGGGCGACGTGGTAGTGAGCAGGCCGAGCCGGTCAAGCTCTCTCTCAACCTCCGACAGTATGTGCGGTGGGAGCCCGGCTTCACGTATAGCTCGCTCGATCTCCGCACGGTCGTTTGCTGCCAACTCAGCAGATGAAGCAGCGCTCGCGCTTCCCACTGTCTGGCTTATATTTCCATTAGGGCTGTTCTGGCTCGCAACCTCGAGGGCCTTAGTAACATACAGCTTAATTTGTTGCAGCGTAGCCTGCAGGTCTGAGGCTTCCAGAATAGATTGGCGCGCAAGTGGGCTGATCGGTATAGTGGCTGCCACAAGATAGACAACTTGCAGGGGATCTATTGTGTTTTCAAGGACAGGCAGGAGGCGGGCAGCGGCGGCCGGGTCGTATGACAGCAGGCGTGTGTAAAGCCCTCTAACCTCGGCCATATCGGGCGATACCTCATTCGTCTTGCTCTCTTGCACAACCTCAACTTGCGCGAGTGCATAGGGCTCATGGCTCACGATGTTGAGGAGCTTGACGGTAACGAGCCCCTCTGCTGTTACCTGTAGGGTCCTATCTTCAAGCTCAAGCACATCATTGAGACGAGCTAGGGTGCCAATTCTAAAGAGGTCATTGACGGTAGAGGTGACCGAGAGAGCCCCTTTTTGCAGGAAAAGGGCCACAAGTCCTTCTGCTGCCTTCGCTGAGGCAACCACACTATGTGCCTGCTCACCGACGAGGCTAAGTGGGTAGATTGATTGTGGGAAAATGACATTCTCGGCTAATGGAAGCAACGGCACAAGCAAGGTGCGCTGTTCACCGTCTACCTCTGGGCTGTCCAGCTGTAACTCTGCTGTCATACTTCCTACTCTCCACTCGCTTGCTATGTTGCCGGGCCTGCTGTCGCATGGTCGATGGTCGCTGAGGGTGGGAAGCATGCCCAATCTGGATGAGGTAGGAACGGTTATGCAAGAGCTATGCCAGAGAAGGAGACCTGCTGCGGAGAAGAAGAGCGTGCTTCTTTGTCTACAGGCAGGTGAGACAGTACTTCGCGGTCGTCGGTTATGCTACATCTATAATACCTCTTTCACTCTCACCCTGCCAGAGCAGCCTCATCTCAGGACTTGTGATCAGCAGGTAGTCCAGATTGCCTTCGGCCTCTATGCTTCCTTCTTTCATCACTATTATATGGTCGGCCCTACGCAAAGCGGCGCGCCGGTGCGATACCACCAGACAAGCCGCGTCTACTCTCGCCAGCCGCTCCCATAACTGCCTCTCCGTTTCCACGTCGAGCGCGCTTGAAAGGTCGTCGAATACCATCAGCTCTGCTTCTCGCACGAACATCCTCGCTGCGGCAGCACGCTGCACCTGGCCGCCCGAAAGCCTTACTCCCCTGGGGCCAATGACGGTACTGAGTCCACCTTCAAAGCCTTGCACGTCGCGGTCGAGGGCCGCCAGCCTTACTGCTCCCTCAACATCGACCCTATCAGGCGGCAAGCCCATTAGAATGTTGTCGCTTAGCGACTCGCTGAAGAGGCGCGGCACCTGTGGCGTGTAGGCACTTCTTGGAGGCACGAGGAAGTGCGCCGGATCGTCCACAGGCAGCCCATTCCAGTTGATCCGGCCGCTATCTCTAGGCAGTAGTCCCAGCAATACTTGCAGCAGCGTGCTCTTCCCTGAACCTATGCGCCCGGTTATAACCACAAACTGTCCACGCATGATGGCGAGGTCGATGCCTCTTATACCGTGGTCTGTGCCTGGGTACATATAGGTGAGGTTGCGCGCTTCCAATGCTTGTAAGCGGTGTGACGGGCTCTTGGGTAAGTACGGCACAGCGGGCAGAGGTCCGTCTGTGTAAGTGGGACCATGCTGGACGAGGGTGCCTATAGGCGCATCACCCATCACCCGCTCCATACGTTCCAGCGAAACGGAGGTCTGCTTGGTGCGGGCAATGAGCCTGCCCGCCCAGCGTGGTAAGTCGGCCACACCCGACAGGTAGGTCACAAAAAGAGCGAAGTCGCCAACAGTAAAGCTTCCCGTGCGCATGGAGCCTGCGGCCAGCAGGAGTATCAGTCCTGTGCCCAGGCTGACCGTGTTCATGTTGAACGAGTCGAGAAGCTGTGTAAAGAGGGTGTCGCGCAGCGCAGCTTTGCGGCGTTGCTCGTTTATGCTCTCGAAGTGTCTTATGGTGTCGTCTTCTGCGCCTGCCACCTTCACTGCCTGCACACCCCCGAATATTTCTCCCAGGAAGCCGGTGACCTTACCCGCCGCCTCACGGTTAGCTTGCCTGTACTTTTTGAGCCGTGATGTCATCGAGTTAGCTACAGCCACGATTGCCACGAGGGGCAGGAAGACCACCACGGTGATCAACGGGCTTATGCCTGCCATCACGGTCAAAGCGACAATTGTAAACACCGCCTGGCCGCTGATGTCCAGGTAAGTATCGAGGTTCTGTACAACGGCCTCAACATCGTCACGAAAGCGGCTGACGGCCTCTCCAGAAGAAGCGGGGAGCCGCTGGGCCCCAGGTCCCTCGGTTATCCATCTGAACATATTCTTACGCATCAGCAACTCGATTGTGAACCAGAAATCGGACCAGCTTATGATCGCTACCAGCAGTACAAACATCCGTCCCAGGCCGGCGGCAGCCAGCAAGGCTATCAAGCTCCAGAGACTCAGCCTGGCCTGTTCTCCTGCGCTGAGCGCATCGAAGAAGGCGCGTATGATCAGGCCTGTGGCTAGTGGCACCGCCGAGAACATCGACCAGAGCGCCAGGTTGAGCGCGAAGAGAGCTGGCCGGTAGCGCACGAGCCCCCACAAAGCAGCGCCTGTTTTCATACCAGCACCTCCTCGAGGCCCGCTCTGAGCAGGCCATAGAGCCGAGAGTCGGGATCGGCTGCAAGCTCGGCTCGTGGTCCGTACTCAGCCACGCTGCCATCGTCGAAGATAATGATGTCGTCTGCGCGTGCCACAGTGCCCAGGCGATGGGCTATTATTATGCCCGTTCGCCCCTCCAACAGCTTGTCCACCGCTCGCTCGATGAGCGTTTCTGTGGCGGGATCGAGCCTTGAAGATGCTTCGTCGAGTATCACAAGCCTGGGATCCTTGAGGAAAATTCGGGTGAAAGCAAGTAGCTGCGCCTCGCCAGCCGACATGCCGCCGTTAGCGCCCAAGTCTGTGTCGAGGCCGTTGGGTAAGGAGCAATACCAGCTTCCGAGACCTAGCTCATGTAGCGCTTCGATTATGCGTGTATCGTCTATACCCGTGCTGAAGAGGGTGAGGTTATCGCGCACTGTGGCATGGAAAAGCTGCACATCCTGGGTGACCATGCTTATCGATTGTCTGAGATCAGCTATTCTCATGTCGCGCACGTCGACGCCGTCCACCTGCACTGAGCCTGCGGCCACATCATAGAGCCGAAAGAGTAGACGCGTTACCGTGGTCTTGCCGCTGCCGGTTCGTCCTAAAAGGCCGAGCACCTGTCCCGGCTCAAGCCTAAAAGAGACATCCTTTAGCACCATTTCTTCTTCACCATAGCCAAAACTGACGTTGCTGAACTTGACGGTCAGCGCGGTCTCTGCTCGGAAGCTGCTTGTGTCTCTACCTGTGTCCCTAAAGGAAACTCCACTGCGCTCATGCCCGTCCAATACTTGCCGCTGCATAGACATGAGTTGGTTGATGCGCCCGATGCCGGCGCTCGCTTTTTGCAACTCCTTTAGCTGGTCGGTGATCTGATCGAGTGGGTGGCGGAGCAATTCGGCGTAGGAGAAAAAGAGGTACATAGTACCGAGCGTAACCGCGCCCGCTGTAAAGAGCCATGCGCCTATGCTGAAGGCCAGCACATAGCTGGTTGTAAAAAGGGTGATTACTATCATCCAGAGCATAGCGTCCATCTTCCAGGCTTGCCTGCCCCTTTTGTAGACTTCTTGAGAGACTGTATAAAGGCGCCGCATTGTGTAGGCGCCTGCACCGTTAGCGCGTATGTCGTCCAGGCCCGAGAGGCGCTCCTCAAGGAAGCCGAATAGCCTGGCGTGCGCCTCGCGGTCTGCCGTCATTGGCGACACCGCTATGTTCCGTGCGCGGACCAGCACGCCCAGGGCCACTACCGCGAAGATTGTGAGCGCAAGCCCGATTCGCCAGTCCTCTCTAAAGAGCATGACCAGCACACCTGCCATCAGCACCACGTTGCCAAGGACCTGGATTACGAACTGGGAGAAGAAAAGGGATAGGGCGTTCACGTCGCCATCTATTCTCTCGATCAACTCTCCGGGGGTGTACTGCTTGTGAAAGCTCATATCGAGGCCCAGGCAGTGGCGTGCGAGGTCGGCCCTGATGGCGTTTGTAGCTGTCCAACCCACATTCTCACTGACGTAGGTGGCGCAAACAGTTATAAACTGGTTAGCTACCGCTATGCCTATGACAAGGAGCGCCGCACCTGTCAGCGTTTCCGTCGCGCCACCGTTGCGCGCACTGTCTATGAAGAAGCGCATGATCTGTGGATTGGCAAGCTGCAAACCGATACTAAGAAAAAGAAGCATGGCAAGTAGCATTACTCGTCGCCACTGGGGCTTCAGGTAAGTTGCCAATAAACTTGTGTAATGTCTGGACGATAGTTTCATCGTATTACTTTTCTGTCAAGCGGATTCGCGAAGTCGCTATGGGCAACTCGGAGGCTCTGTTGCATAAGGCTACATTCTACCTGTGAAGGCTATGCGAAGGACAAAGGTCCCGAAAGGCCAAGCTCGATGGGGCGCGGCTGCGTCGAACGCATCAGCACGCAATGTACTGTAGGGTTATCATCATCACCGAACGTTACCACCAGAGCGCCATCCCGATCGGGAACCGGCTCGGGCGCCACTAGGCCGGTATCTCTCAGCAGAGCGGCCAACCTGGAAAGTTCCGTCTTGATGAAACTCGTGCTGTCCTCGGAGAAGAGATGCAGGACTAGCCTGTGCCTCTCCAACCTCCCGAGATAAGGGTGTACCTCGCTGCCTTCCGGCCCCATATCGACCCGGTAAGACCTTCTTCCACCCTCACTGTCCTGCTCGGCAGTGAGGAGCGCTCCCTGAAGGCAGTAACGGTCCAACGCTACCTCGGCTATCTTCTGTTCGTCTATCTCGTGCCTGTGTAGCGTGCTGTTCTCTTGCTGGTAGTCGCTCAACCTGCTGTTCTTGTAGATGTAGGATGCCACTATTCACCTCGTATGATGCTTGTCTCAGGGAACAAAAAACCGTGGGTCGGGTGACTCACGGCTTGTCTGCAACTAGGGTGCAAGACAACAAAAAACCGTGGGTCAGGATTGCCCACGGCCGGTTAGGTTGCTCTATAACCTACCTGGAAATGGGCAGACTCCTCCCGGGGTCCATAAGGACGACCGGACTGTTATTGAAGTAGAAGAATTTGCTTGTCATCTTGAGTCTTACCCACTCCTTGTGGAGAGATTTGACGCTAGTATAGCAGCGGTCAGTCGCCTTGTCAATACTCTTTAAGGCGGATGTTTCACTTTGACATGTGATCTATAGTGCGCAGACGCGGCAGGAAGCTGTGGCACAGTTCTTGCCCGTAAATTTTGGCCTGCAGTGGTCACCTTCATACCGCAACAGGTACTTGCATCCTTCTGTTCACAGGACGGTTTCTTCATGGATATCTCTCTTGATATGGGTATGGAGCAAAGCTCCAGAGTATCCCCTACCCTTATAGCAGTGAACCATATCTTGGCGCTATCGTCCCAAGAGCTCCAAACACTGATAAAACAAGAAGCCGAAGAAAATCCGGCTTTCGAGATTACCGAGCACCAGACCTGCCGTATATGTAGTGAAGTGCTTAAAAATGGGATCTGCCTCAACTGTGCACGCAATGCGAATGCTACCCCGAGCCAGCCGACCAGTGGAGACGACCTTGCGTATGGCTCGCTCAACTATAACGAAGAGGGAGGAGACCTGGGCTTCTCTTCATCGCAGTATGACGAGGACTTCGACCCTGTCTCTCTCGTGGCCGCCGAAGCTACTATGCGCGAGCGGCTCATGATGGACTTGCGCTCTACATTGTCCTCTGAGGACTTCCCGACTGCCGACTATTTGATGGGCAGTATGGACGACAAAGGCTTTCTTGTCACCGAACTAGATATAGTGGCCGAGCAGATGGACGTGCCGGTGGAGCGGGTAGAGCATGTACTTAGAATCATCCAGCGTCTTGGACCTCCCGGCATCGGCGCGCGCGATCCGCGTGAGTGCCTGTTGCTGCAGTTGGACCATGTTGTAGCCGAAACCGGTGAGGAGCCGCCGCATGTACGAGTTATCCTAGCCAACTACTTCGTAGAACTTGGTGAGCATAAATATAGCCATATTGCCCATAAGCTGGGCATTACACTGGACGAAGTAGACGCGGCTCGCGAGTATATACGCAATAATCTCACCCCGTACCCGGTCATGTGGTCAGATGAGGACGTGGCTACCTGGGGGCGCCAGTCGAGGGCACAGTATGT
>JALYYZ010000070.1 GCA_030945985.1 Chloroflexota bacterium | reverse complement strand
GATGTGCGGGACCAACTTGGCCCCACCGTCACCGTGTCCCGCGGCCCACTCGTACGCGAGAGCCTGCGATTGCAAAACATAGAGCTACCTGCCCCGGCTGCTCGCCTGGCGTGGCTGGCCGAGAACGTGCCCAACCTGCCCGGCAGTGGCATCATTTACGCCCTCACGATTGGAGACGCGCAGAGCATAGCTACCTGGCTCCAGTCGCAAGGTATAGATGCTTATGCCTACTGGGGAGGGCAAGAAAGCTCTATAAGAGAAGAGCTTGAGAATAGGCTGTTGAAGAACAAGCTGAAGGCGCTGGTAGCTACTACTGCTCTGGGCATGGGCTTTGATAAGCCGGACCTGGGATTCGTGATACACTATCAGCGGCCTGGCTCGGTCGTGCATTACTACCAGCAGGTAGGACGCGCCGGCCGCGCCTTGCCCGAGGCTTACGGCATTTTGTTGAGCGGGCGGGAAGATAATGAGATCACCGACTATTTTATCAAGACAGCCTTTCCGCCCGAGGCTCATGTAGAAGCCGTGCTTGATGCGCTTGGAAAAGCCGAGGATGGCCTGTCGGTGCCGCTGCTGGAGCGTGATGTGAACCTGATGCGTGGGCAGATCGAAAAGGTGCTCAAGAGCCTGGCCGTAAAGTCCCCCGCGCCGGTTACCAAGATCGAATCGAAGTGGTATGCCACACCAGTGCATTACGAGCCCGACCGCGAGAAGATTGCGCAGCTCACCGGCACGCGCTACAGAGAGCAGGCGGTGATGACGGAGTATATACAGAGCCGGCAATGCTTGATGCAATTCCTGGCCCTGGAGTTGGACGATGAGAACCCCGTGCCGTGCGGCAAGTGCGCTGTCTGCATGGGCGGGCCGCTGCTCTCCGAAAGCTACTCTCCCGAACTTGCGCGCCGTGCCATGCAGTACCTGCGGCGAGGGCACTACTCTATAGAGCCACGCAAGCAGTCTCCTCGCGACGCATTGCCCTCGTTTGGCTGGGCAGGCAGCATACCTCCTGAGCTACGATATAACGAAGGTCGCGCTCTGTCTCATTGGGCCGACGATGGTTGGGGCACGCTCGTGCGCAACGGCAAACAGATAGAGGGCAGCTTCAATGATGAGCTGGTAGAGGCATCCGCTGCCTTGATAACGGAGAGGTGGAAGCCGGACCCCGCACCCACATGGGTGACCTCTATTCCATCGCAGAGGCACGAGGGTCTTGTGGATGATTTTGCACGGCGACTGGCCTTGCAGTTACACATACCATTCGTCAACAGCATCAGCAAGCAGTGCAGCACAACTCCCCAGAAGGAGATGGAGAATAGCTACCAGCAGGCGCACAATCTTGATGGCGCTTTCCTTGTGAATAAGGCATCTGTTCAGAACGGCCCCGTTTTGCTTGTTGATGATATAGTGGACTCGCGCTGGACGTTCACAGTGGCGGCGGCCCAGCTACTTATGGCCGGGAGCGGTCCTGTCTATCCATTTGCCCTGGCCGATAGCTCCAAGAGTGACAATGGTTGAACCTACATCTCCCGTAACCCACCAGTTGCGCCCTGACACTCAGGCTGTTCTGCTCCTCTGTGGGCGCTTTGACAAGCAGCCGAACGCCGAGGCCAAACCGCTCACCCAATCAGAGTACGACAAACTGGCCGAATGGCTGCGTGGGCACGATATGCGCCCAGCAAACCTGCTCACAGCCGAAGGCTTCAGCCGGCTGGAATCGGCGGAACCGGCATTGCCTTTAGGCTTATCTCGTCTGAAGCTCCTGCTTGAGCGGGGTGGTGGGATGGCTCTGGCGGTTGAAAGCTGGTCGAGCAAAGGGCTATGGGTAATCAGCCGGAGCGACGATGCTTATCCACGCAGGCTGCGTGAGGGCAGGGCGGGCCCGCCTATCCTGTATGGCGCGGGCAATCCGCAACTACTGGCGCTCGGCGGCCTTGCCATCGTCGGTTCTCGCAACGTGACTGACGCTGAGGTTGACTATACGCACAGGGTGGCGCAGGCTTGCGCTGCGAATGAGATGCAACTCGTCTCGGGTGGCGCCCGTGGCGTAGATACAGAGGCCATGCTGGCGGCTCTCGCAGCGGGAGGCAGCGCAGTAGGGGTGCTCAGTGATAGTCTATTGAAAACGGCGGTTTCAGGCAAATACAGGTCTGCGCTGCTGGCAGGTCATCTCGCGCTTATTTCACCATACGACCCAGGGGCGGGCTTTGAAGTGGGTATGGCTATGGGCCGCAACAAATATATTTACACTCTTGCCGATTATGCCCTGGTAATCAGCGCTTCGGCTGAGACCGGCGGCACATGGTCGGGCGCGGTAGAGGCGCTGAAGTCGGGCAAGAGATCGATCTTCGTGCGGGCGGGTGGTAATGACGATGCTATTCCCGATGGGAACATAAAGCTGCTTGATAAAGGGGCTCTACCCTTTCCGTCTGAACCCTGGGATAATCTCGCTAATTCGCTGCTCGTTGTCGAAAGCAATCGTGCCGCAGACCGCCCACAGGAGAGCCAAGTCGCCGAGAAGAAGAGTCCTGGTGCAGTGCAGTCAACCGAACCGTCTGGGCTAACCTATCAAAGACAGGAAGCCCATAGAAGAGGTGGCGCGACCACACAGACTCAACACGTTGAAGGGCCTCCCCAACCGGGAGCCGGTGAAGAGTCTGCGAGCTTATATCGCATAATACTGCCAATGATTCTGAGCCAACTGAGCAGCCCTACTGAAGCTAAGGTGCTGGCCGAGAGCCTGGGAGTGAGGCAAGCTCAACTGCAAGATTGGCTCGAGAGGGCAGTGGAGGAGGGCTCGGTTACAAAGCTACAAAAGCCGGTACGCTACGTGGCCTCAGCGCCCCCGGCACAGGTGCAGATGGAGTTGATGTAAGCTTTATGCTGTGCGAAAGGTTGCACCGCTTCTGCCCTACGCAATGCCGGCATCGACCTGCACGTTGGCATAAAGGGCAACAAAAGCTGCGCGAGTGCTCTGTAGGCTCTTCGTCTCTGTCCATGAATGTGGAGGTAACTACCGCCTGCCGTGTGCTGCGTAGATATCAGCCAACATTGTCTCCATAGCTTCGTTAGCAGCAAATATACCTGCCTGTTGGAGGAACAATGTTACCGAGGTCTCAGTGCTTTGGGCACTCAACCAGTGGTCTATCGCTGACCTGAGAAAACGCCAGTTGCCCTCAATACGACGCCCAGGAAGCGTACCGACCACAGCCTGGCGCTCCACTATCTTTCTTGATAGCTTTAGATAAAGGGCAAGCTCATCGAGGGTCAGCACATCAATGCTCTCTCCGACAAACTGCTCACCAGCGATACCCGTTTGCCGGAGCGCACCCGCAGGAGCTATCTCACCATAACCTGCATTATAGCCGTGTCCCATAGTTATCCCCCAGCATTATCTCCACCTTTGCCTGCAACTTCGCCTTTATCCTTGCCATTGCTGTCGCCCACAGCATTCGTGTCTGCGGTGGACACAATCTCAATTGATTAGACACCTGTGCAGGTGATGGCCTCAAAGGTCGGCATGCAAAAGCGATTGACATTACCTTCGCTGATAGGTATAATACGAACTATATTGCGGGAGTATCTCAGTCGGTAGAGAGTCTGCCTTCCAAGCAGAATGTCGCGCGTTCGAGTCGCGTCTCCCGCTCCAAAGAAGAGTGTCAGCATAAAGCGGCATTCTTTACCTCTTCTTGAAGAACAAACAATCAGAACCCCGCAGGGGTTCTGATTGTTTGTTCTTCCTCTTACCTATCAGCTACTCTGAAGATCTATCAATGCCTTAGTTCATAAACATGGACGTAGTCGAAGTTAGCGGTGAATCCTGAGCCGCCCATGGAGATCAGGCCAATTTTCGCGTTGGACAGGCTGTGGGTCCATGTGCCGCCGCGCACCCAGTGTGTGCCGTCTTGGCTGGTGTATGCAGTGTAGAGATATTCGCGGTTCCCGCCGTGGTCGTCGACACCGGCATCACGGCCGTGATCGCGCTCAACGGCGATTCGCAGGTAAGTCCAGTCGCTGGGTGGGCCGACAACGGTGTTGCCATAACGTGGGTAGCCTGTTGGAACGGGGAACAGCTCTTTGGCGAACTCGGTCTGGCGCGTGTTGAAGATAGAGACATGTGCCAGCTTGATAAAGTTGTCGTCGTCTCCATAGATGACCATCCCTGCCTGCACGTAGTTGAAGCAGCACCCTGTCGGCGGGACGCTCAGGCTTACCTTCGTCTCGACCATGTAATCTTCGTGAGGCGCATTCTCTACCAGCACCGAAGCAGTGTTGTTTCCTTCAAAGAGGTCGGCATTCTGGGTGTCGAAACGGAAGGTCGTGCCGGTTAGCCCATAGGTAGAGGTCTGGGGCTGACGCACCCAGCTCCAGCGCGGGTTTAGTGTGGAGCCATTGAACTCGTCCGAAGCGGATGCGATCAAGTGGCCCGGTAGCTGCGGTGTTGGAGCTTCCGGGTGATAGTTTGTATGCTGGCCCGGCTGGGCGGCGGGGGCGGGCATCTTTTCGTCCGAGGCCCACTGGCCGGCACGCACCAGGGGCCATCCGTTTACCCAGTCGAGCGGGTCGAGCATGGCGGGACGCTTGGTGAAGCCGACTGCGCCATTAAAGTAGGGGTCGGTGCGGTCTACAGCGTGGTAAATGGTCCACCATTGCCCGCTGAAGTCGCGGAACACTGTGTTGTGGCCCGTTCCGACCCAGCGATTGCCGTTCATGCTAATTACAGGCGTGCCTCCTACGCGCGCATCAAGGAGCGATACGCCCTCCCGGTCCACGTATGGGCCAAGCACGTTCGTGGAGCGTCCGGCGAAGACGCTGTAGCCGGTCAATGGCCCTCGACAGCAGTCGGTGGCCGACGCGAAGAGGTAGTAGTAACCGTCGTGAAAGTCAACTTCGGCTCCCTCGTAGCGGTTATCTATGGTAATTTGCACCTGGCTCGCGGGGTCTGAATGGAGACCGTCGGCGCTGAGGGTGCGAGCAGAGATGCCGCCAAAGTAGCTGCCATAAAATATGTAGCGTTGCGTGCCTACCTGCACAACGTCGGGGTCATAGACCCACCGGCGGCTGCCGGGGCAGCATGGCGCAGGGTGCGGCTCGACTGCGGGGGTGCCACTGTCGGTCCACGGTCCGAGGGGACTTGTGGAGGTTGCCACGCCGATGGCACTTCCTCCACCAGGCAGGTTGGTGTCGGAGGCGGTATAGTAGAGATAGTAGTGGTTATTGAAGAACTGGACCTCCGGCGCCCAGAGTCCCGCGCTATCGGGAACCCAGGACGGGCGCGTGCTGAAGGTATCGCCCATATAGGTCCAATTCACAAGGTCAGAGGAGCGCATCATCGGTATAAGGTGGAAGTTAAAGCCGCCGGAAGGGTTGTGGTCCTGACCGTTGAGAGGGTCAGTGGTGCAGTACATATACCAGTATCGATCGCCCTGTTGCGCACCGTGCAGTACTGTGGGGTCGGCACAGCTTTCTACCCTGCCGTCGCCGGGGATTTGTATACGGAGGGGGTTCGTGTAGGTACCTGTTCCTCCGCCATGGTCGGGCTTATCCTGTGTGCCGGTGCTGTCAGCGGCACGCGCAGTGGTCGCCAGCCCAAGAACTAATAACACCATCATTATGAAATAGATGGATCTTTGTCACGGATCTTTTGCCATTTCTTTACTCCTCTCTGAGCTTCTGAAATAGGTTGTGGGAAGAACGAGCCTATGCCTATGTTTTGCCAACAAGGCATTGAGCCTGAGCGGGCGATTTTGCTCTCGAATTGGCTCTCGAACGGTGGTGATAGGGGCCGGTAGCCTACTCCGAGAGGTATTCACGGTACGCCGCTGCCCGTGAGCACAAGATATAAACACAGTATCAAAAAGTGTGCCGACAGATGATAGCAGCAATGCTTAGAGTGAAGCTGGGGCCAGAAGGCTGCTCTTTTGTGCTCTCTTCTTTATGCTGTTTGCGGGCAGTTAGTGGAGTAGTATCTGCTTTCGCCAGTAGCTGTGCATCCCCGGCAAAACAGCCTACCCTCGATGTTTACTTCTCGCTCGTTCATTACTTCTTCGCCGCACTGTTGGCAAATTACCCTCATGCCAGGCTTGCTGATAATCTTATCCAGGGGCACATTCAGCGTCACTTCTTCAGCGTCCAGCAGCTCTTCTTCAGGTATAAACTGGTATGCCTCCAGTTGCGCATGCCACCGATCGTCTGCTTGTGGCATATAGCTGTGGGCCAGTTTGCGTGCTTGAGGACGGGGCTTTATACGCAGAGCACGTCCGCTCTCGGTGTCGACGAAAGTAGCAGCTACTTTTCCATAGTCTACGAGCCGCAGGTTGCGGTGCCCTAACCAGCAGCCGGTGGCTACGGAAAGGCCGTCAGCGAAGCAACCGTCGCTTTCGGTGAAGGCGTAGAGCCTCTTATCCTCGCGCGGCACCTCAAGGCCAAGCATCTTTCCGGCGAGCAAGCCCATGCGCACCCCCAACACCTGCCGGGGACACAAATGCTTGTGCAAAAGAGCTGTTCTCTCCAGTAGGTGCTGCAAATCATCCATCATAAACCTGCCCTGCCACTGATTTTCTCCTGTATATCTAGGATGAAGTATAGGTGCCGAGGCAAGCCTCGTCAACGCTAAAATGCCTGGTACCTCTTCAGGTTACCTCTGCAAGAATAGAAAAGAAGAAACACATCGGAACCGGCAAGGTTCCGATGTGTTTCTTCAAAAGAGAACGCCTTTATAGCGAACATTTTCTCTCTCATCCTTCAGTGACGCATGGCTACACCGCCTGGCTGGACTCTATATCTACTCGACCCGAACAACGACCTGCACGCTCTACGGGTAGACTCCGAGTTCCCAGACCGAATAGCCGGATCCTCTGGCTCTTTTTGTCATTAGCAGTCGTACATAGCGGCCTTGTGTCGTGCCTTGCAGGTTCTCGGTGCCGCCGGGGCCTTTGTCGGTACTATAAAAATTCGTCCACTTCTGAGCGTCGTCGGATACCTGCAGGCTGTAGCTACTTGCGTATGCTTGCTCCCAATCTATCCTCACGCGGTGTATGACCTTGTGCTCTCCCAGGTCGACGTAGAGCCAGGCGCTATTATCGCCACTGTGTGAAGCCCAGCGCGTGCTCAGGCGACCGTCAAAGGCATTTTGCGGTCCAAGTGTGGTTCCTGTGGGGTCCTCGGTTGAAGATGCGTATGCCATTTTAGCAATGGCCATGTTTCCCGGCTCGCTTGTGCTAGTGATACCCGGTTTGCTGTAGTCCAGATGGTACGCTCCGGTGCCCCAGACACTTCCCTGGAAGCTAACGATCCGGTCTCCGTATCTACTTACCCAGCTATAGTAATTCTCATTGGCCCCACCATACCTGCTAAACAACGATTTGTCGCTCAGAATAGCATAGGGTATCTTGCCGGCAACGACGTCGACCGGGTCGGGAGCTACGGCAGCAGACGAGAATGCTGCAGTGTAGACATTCTGCCTGGGCAGCAGATAGACGTCCAGGGCATCGCGTCCGACCACCCCTGCGCCTGCGGGCAGCAATTCGGCAAGCTTATTCTCTACCTGGGCATAGCTGTCATCTCGGCTGAACCCGTACCGCTCAATCCAGAGGAGTGAATCGTAGACCAGCAAGGCCACGAGCAGGTAGAGCAGCCCTTGCCCGACCCTCAAGTGCCTCAATACCGGCGGGGCGCCCCCCAACATGCCCGTAGACAGCCTGGCGGCTGAGGTACCCCTCCACCACGGAGCGTTCGCAGCGGCGGGATGAGCACCTGTTTGTGTCCCGCTCACTACAAGCGCACGGCCCAGGTGCGGCCACGCCCAGGGTACCGTAGCGACCGTCAGGATTGCCGCAGGCATGAGCAAGTAGAGGAGGAACTGCTGGTTGATCACTACACCGAACAGGCGCAGCGGCACCAGAAAGCCGAGGCAGCCTATTACGCTCGCGGCCAGCATCTCGGCGGGACGACTGCGCAACCTTCGCCTGCTATAGAGATAGACAAAGAAGGCCACCAGCGCCGCCGCTGCGCCGATTATCAGAAAGCTGGTCCAGTAGTCCTGCAGGCCCAGACTAAACATATTCTGAGTAGACGATCCCGGCCTATAAAGCCCTACATTGCCCTGGTTGCCCGGAACTCTTTTGAAGGCCCAAACCTTTGCGTCTAACCACGCGCCTATTCCGCCGTGCAACGCAGCCCAGATAGGAAAGAGAGCATATATAGCCAACCCCACTGCTGCTGGGAGCGCCAGGTCACTGGGTCTTGCCCGCTTGAAGAGGAGCGCGTGTACCAGGAGTACCACAAAGTAGATGAGCGCCAGCTCTTGCGAGAGTAGCGCCAAACCGAAAAGCAATCCGATCAGCAGTTGCCGTCCACGCTTGCCTTCTAAGTCGCCTTCACGTAAAGTAGCGTAGTAGACATAAAGCATCAGCATGCCCAGAAGCGCAGCCAGCGGCTCGATCGTGTTGAAGCGCTGGAGTGCTAATACGTATGGGTCGATAAGGAAGATAGTAGCCGCCGCTACACCTGCGCGAGTACCGAAGAGCACTCTGCCGAAGAGGAAGATCACAACCCCCAGGAGTGCGCCGTACAATATGCTCAAGTACCGCCCTGCGATAATGGCGTTGAGTACGTTGTCGCTGCTCAACGTTGCATCAGGCGGCAGAAGTGCCTGACCGTTCGTATAGGGCTTATCTACCAGCCTATGGAAGAGTGGGCTCGAGCCAATGCCCAGCGCCCTGAAGTAGATGCTCTCTATAGCGAAGAAAAGGGGTGGATGTACGTAGAAGGGTGCGCCGTTCCATAGCGTATTGCCCGTTTGGGCCAGAGCCACGCTCGCTATAGCATATGTGGCCTCATCTGCGTTCAGATCTACCGTCTCTCTCTGGCGGAATGAACCAAGCAGGCATGAGGCAAAAAAGATGATCAGAGCTAGTAGAGCAGCCCTGTTACGGCTGCCCGGTTGTTGTCGGACGGGGCTTGCCGGTACGATCTCTTCGTCAGCTTCATCCTCCAGTTCGATAGGTATGCTCTCGATAGGATGACTGTAGATGCCTCTATCCAGCGCGGTTGCTATACCTTGTGGCGCTACCTGTACACCAAGCTTCGTGAGCGTTTCGCCGGCCTTCAGCACCGGCTCCGCTAGAGGCGCTACGGCATGAAAGCTGGATGAACGCAGCATCTGTCGTAGCTCAACCGCATCGAGCAAGCCTAAGAAGAAGCAGGCTGCGAGGTACACCAGTAATGCTATACCGATCCATATTACAACCAGTAACCTGCTTGCGTTGGGCAGAAGCAGCGTAAGTGGCAGCAACAACACGCCGAGGAAGAGCAGCACGGCTCCTTGTTCGAGGGGCAACAGGCGTAGCGGCAAGTGCTTCAAGCCTGACTGCAACAGCCCGCACGCCATCAGCCCGGCAGCGGCGGTGGCGACTGCAGCGCCTGTGGCGCCGAACGCAGGTACCAGCGCTGCCAGGGCTAGTATCTGTGTTGCAGCGACAATCAGCATCATGAGAGTGGGGCCTTTTACATTTGGCGTTGCCTGGCTGATTGCGGCTAGCGCACACGCAAACAGCATGGCTCCGCTACCTATCGCCAGCAATGCTAGTGTGAGGCTCGATGATGCATATGTTTCGGGGTAGAAAAAGTGGACAACCTGCGGCGCACCCACGATCATAGCTACGTTGAGTGGCAGCACACAGAGACCCAGCCAACGCATGAGCGCCTGCGCCGATCTCCCTTCATGTGGGCCACCCATCTCAGCGACAATACGTGGGTAGAAAAACCCCACCAGTGCCATGCCGATAAGGAGTGGACCCCTGGCAGGTATGGCGGCCACCTGGTAAGCTCCGGCGAGCGCATCCGAGTCGCCGCCACTGAGTAGCTTCACAGCAAGCAGGTCTATATTTGTCAGCAGCACGCCACCAAAAATGGCGAGCATCACCGGCAGAGACGACCAGACGTTAGCTAGCAAGCTCCAGCCGGGCACCTGCCAGATGTTCTCATCGCGTAGGGAGAAGATATTCAGGCTCAGTACGAGCAGGCCCCCGAAGGCGAATCCCAGAAGCACTCCGAAAGCGCCAAAGCCGAGCGCGACTAAGGTCAACGCCATGAGCATACTGCCTACGGCCTCTGCCACACGGATAAAGGCTATATTAGTGTATCTGAAGAGCCCCTGCAAAGCGGCTGCGGGAACCATGCTTAGCCCCAGCGCCGCCACTGTTATTACTATAGCTACTATCAATGGCTCGTACAATGGGTCTGTGCCGAGCCAGAAGAGCCTATAAACGATCAACAGCCCCAGAGCTACTGCGGCGGTGAATAGGCTGCTAGCCACCCACGCGCTCTTATATGTGCGCCACGCGTCAGCCCCCCTGGCGCTGTCTTCCGGTCCCTCTCCACCTGCCTGGGCTATTGCGCGGTTCACTATCCATGGGTAGCCTGTAGCAAGGAACCACACGCACAAGAATATGAGTGCCTGGCTCACGCCTGCGCGTCCATAGGAGCCTGTGGGCAGCACCCAACTTAGTATGATGTTGAGCGCATAGTTGAGGATGCCTGCGATCACGGTCGCCGCGACTAAGCCCTGCGCGCTGCGAGCCTCACGATGGGGCGCGGCCTGACTTGCAGGCGCCTCATCGCCAGAGGCTATGGCTGTTGGCCTGCCCATGCTACTGTTCACCTGCAGCCTCGCATACCTGGTGCCACACCCGGCTCTATATCGATGATTATCATGGTCCAGAGATGGCGACCATGCAGAGCGGTTTTCTCCCGACGCCTGTAGATCATGGGGCCAACCACGCGTGGCACCTGCTTGTCACTACTGTCTCTGCTATTATGCGGGGGCGCGGTCACATTCTCTTGCATCTGCTAGAGAATACCACGCCGGGCCGGCAGTCGTGTCATCTATTCACCTCCAGGTGGTTTGACTATGGATTCATTTGCACACTGTCTGCGATATACGGTGCGCCACCTGGGCACATCTCTATAGGATCATTAGCACCTGCTACGTGTCCGAAGAGCACCACATAGTCGCCATCTTTGACCTTGCTCAGGTTCCAGCCTTTACCACCGGGCACGAACATGCCTGAATCGAGTGAGGGCGTACTCCTCTCTACCGGACCAGGCGTCATATCGCGAAGAGGAGGGCTGGTGTCGTGATGTACGGCTGTGCCTACCATAACCGTACCGGGCGCAACCTGCCCAGGAGCATCTACAGCAGCAGGCGTGGGCTGTTCGACGGTGCGCACGTATACGCAGCCACCCTGTATCTTTGTAAAGGTTACCCGGCCCGCCACCCAGCTATAATCGGGCGCGTGCCCCATCTTCGGATAAGAGTTGCTAGAACTCACAGGGGTTCCTCCTACAGCGGAATTGCACCCAGGCAAGACAAGAGTGCATACAGTTAGCGCTACAAGGCCCACAAGGAGACGAGTCATGTAGCTATATGGGCGGTTCAAGCGTGGGATGAGGATAGTTGTCATGCTGCTCTCGGCCAATAGGGTTCCCCTCTCTTTAGAGTTGCTTCCGGGTTGTTAGCTTCTTTATAAGAGCGCCCAGTGTTATCAGGCACCCGGCTATGATTATTCCAATTTGAACACCTGTGCCAGGATCGCCCGTGCGGGGCATTCCGGCCGTTCCGCCCGAAATAGTGGGCATGCCTGGCATACCCAGTATACCGCTGCCGGAGACCATGCCTGGGAAAGCGCTGCTACTACCCAGATCAAGTACCTCCGCATTGGCGGGGGCCTCGATTGTGATAGCCGTATCGAAATCCTTGTAAGTCAGCGTGAGTTCCACTGAAAGGTTGCTGAGTGTGGAAGCTGTCGTGTTGGATGCATCACTCACGTTCAATGTCACTCTCAGGCGGTGGATATACATGTCACTGTCGCCCACGTACATGTAGACAGCTTCTTTGATGGTCGGCGTCTGCCCCGTGGTGCCAGTGGTGCCGGTAGTGCCCAGGCTGCCTAAGAGGTTGCTGGTATCTATGTCCAGGCGATAGCCTGTGGTGGGGGCGCCATTTATCGTTTCTTTGCCGATTTGGGTAGTAGTTACGCTTGAATCCAGTAGCCCGCCGGGTCCCGTCAAGCCGGTGCTGCCTAGCGAACTCATTGGGGCAGAGCTATCGATGACGTACCATTTGTCGGGACTACCTGTGAAAGCCTCGCCTTTGATGTATGACTTGCCATCTACCAGCCGCACGCTTAAAGTTTGCTGTCCCGACGGGCCTGTGGAGCCAGGCGTGCTGGGAATCGTGACGGTGATGTCTTCCTGGCTGTTTTTACCTGATATTGCGCCACTGCCGGTAATCGGCACACTTTGCCCGCCGGCCGTTACGCTCCCCGAGATGTCGAAATGCGCCGAGGAGGGATCTTTATAGGTGGGCACTTTGTCGTTCAGGGTTCGGGCATAGCCGTGGGACAGCCCAAGTAGTAATCCCAGGGCCACCATCAGGGTCACGATGGTACTCTTCGTTATAGCTTTCATCTTTCTCTCCTTTTTGGTTCGTTATGCATATAAGCGTATAGAAATGCATCAGTTATGCCTGCACCTGCTTCCTGCAAGAAGTAGTCCCCTGAGGAGTGATATTTCCTGGCGGTCGTGGACTTGTAGCTGAGGACTAACCGGTTGGATCGTCTCTTGCTAATATCCGCAGATGGCTGCGCTTTTTGTGAGATTATACCTGGGAGGGGAGATCATGACTTTAGAGAGTAGAGTGGCGCTCGTGACGGGCGCGGGCTCCGGTATCGGCAAGGCCGCTGCGCTACTGCTCGCGCGGGAGGGTGCGCGCATAGGTGTACTCAGCCATGGGCAGGAAGAAGTAGATAGCGTTGTTAAAGAGATTCAGGCACAAGGTGGCGAGGCTATAGCGCTGGTGGCCGACGTATCCAATGCCAATGAAATGCAGAAGGCTGTGGAGCAATTAGGCTCCAGGTGGGGCCGCATAGATATTGTTTTCGCCAACGCCGGCATCAACGGCGTGTGGGCACCTATCGAGGAGTTGAAGCCTGAAGAGTGGGACCAGACGCTTGCTGTAAACCTGAAAGGCACCTTCCTTACTGTCAAGTACGCCGCGCCTTACCTGAAGAAAGAGGGTGGGTCGGTGATTGTAACGGCGTCTGTGAACGGCACACGGATTTTCAGCAATACAGGTGCAACCGCTTACTCATGCTCAAAAGCGGCACAGGTAGCTTTTACCAAGATGATGGCCCTGGAACTCGCCAAAGACAAGGTCCGAGTGAATGTGATCTGTCCAGGGGCTATAGAAACTAACATCGATCAAAACACCGAGCGTCGAAATCTTGAAAAGGTGAAGGAGCCGGTGGAGTTTCCTGAAGGGGAGATCCCATTGACCGATGGTGAGCCGGGCAGCGCCGAGCAAGTAGCGCAACTGGTGCTCTTCCTGGCTTCGGATGTCTCCAGTCACATTTCGGGCACAGAGATGTGGATCGACGGGGCACAGTCATTACTACAGGGCTAAGCTTAAAGCCTACGCCGGTCTTTAGCGAGTGCCTCTAGAAGAACCCGGGTGTAGCAAGTTGTGCCTTGACTAGTACCTCACCGTCTAAATAATGATTGTTTAGGTGCATTCCATCTCACCTCCGGTGAGATGGAATGCACCTA
>JALYYZ010000064.1 GCA_030945985.1 Chloroflexota bacterium | reverse complement strand
CCCCGATGCTGTGATGTACTTTTTGTCGGGCGATCCTACGGCTCTCGGCTCTTACGTGGTTGTCGAACTGATAAATAAATCTTAGTGGAGCCGACGTGAGGTATATAGAGTTGGTAGACGAACACGTTAGCTCGCCCCTGTTGAGGGTACACAGTGGGAGCTGCAATGCCGGATGAGCCTCGCGTGCATGTCTGGACAAAGACCGTGCCGAGCCGCGAACACCCTGCCCGCAATGAGGACCTGGCCTGGTCATCGGCCAACAATATAGCTCATGCTGTTATAGACGGTATGGGCGGCAGCCGTCGTGTGGTTGATGGACACGACGTTGGAGGAGAGCATGCCGCCGCGCAACTTGCCGCCGTGCTCAACGAGCGTTTGCAGAGCCTGCAGGACGATCTCCCGGCCACATCCGCACGCGAACTGCTCGCTGTGGTGGTGGCCGAGGCGGGCGCCCGCATCTACAACATGGTGAACGCTTCGGGCCTGATACCGCGCGAGCAAATACCCGAGGGCAAGACGGCGGAGGAGGTGATGGCAGCCGCCGTGATGACTGCGGCCATCCTCTGCGACGGCGGGCGTCGCGCGGTAATAGGGCAAAGTGGAGATACGCGCGCCTATCTCTTTTCGGACGGGGAGCTGATGCTGCTGACCCAGGATGAGGACGCCGTGATGATGGATCTGCGCGACGGCAAGCTAACCGCTGAGGAGGCGGATGCCTTACAGGAGGCGATGGATAGCTTCAGCGGGCGCGACATAGGGCAGCTCGATGCGGGCGCGAGAGGCTACTTCTTCAGGCGTAATATGCTTTTCGGCCAGATAGGGGACAGCGAAGCGCCCGAACCACCAGAGTTCGCCACCATTCAACTGCGCCCGCGCGACATGTTGGTGCTGGTAAGTGATGGGGTGTACGCTAACTTATCGAGCAGTGAGATCAGTGACGCCCTGGCCTCCATTGACCCGGCGGCTGCGCTGGTGGATAGGGCGGATACCCGTTCAGGAGAGCGCTCCCTGCCCGATGCAGGTGACGCGTCAGCAGCATATAACTACCGGGCGCATGCAGATGATATTACTGCAATTGTCGTTCAAGTGACATGGTAAGTAGGTCAGGCACTACTGCCGGAAACACCTTATCGCAAACACCTCATCGGAACGACCTTATGCGGAGGACCCGAAACTGTCTATACCGGCATAAGAGTTGCACTCAAGCTGTAAGAACCGAGGAGCCAAAAGGAGGTGATTATGATGAATCACGATAACGCAAGCACCGATAGCATGAATAACGATAGCCCAACTGCACCCCAGAGCAAAGGCCCTGTGACCAACTGTGTCCAATGCGACAAGTGGATACCTGGTCCCGGGCCTACTCTATGTGCCGAGTGCCAGGCGCAAGGTTACGATATGTGTCACAACTGTGGCCGGCGCGTGGCCGATGGCACAACCCCATACTGTGACCAGTGCGCCGAGGAGATCGTCGGCACCGGCTAACATATACTGAACGCCCGGTATGCCTCCGATGGACGGTGTGAAAAAGCCCCTCTCATTAGGACGGGCTTTTTGTTGTTAAAGCTTAACGTGCCTACTTGCCACGCGTTAAGCTCTTGTGCTCCGATTTTGTGTCGCCGGGCATCTTTGCAACAGATACCCGGCGACGGACAGTTGAATCAGAGTTCTATCTTCGCTGTAGATGTGCTTACCTGGCAGCGGGAGTATCACAGTTGGGGAAGAAAGTGTTGGCTACGATCTTGGCCGTCTGACCTCTGGTGATGCGGTTGCCGTACCTGAAGTATGGCTGGTTGGCGGAGTTGCATGGCTCCGCTTCCCCGGTTTCAGGGTTCTGGCCTCCGCATGCATACCCTCCCATTACTCCCCTGTTGGTCAGTCGCTGTATGTATTGGTAGAAGGGGTTGGTTGTAGGCACATCTGCATAGGTGGGTGTGTTCCCTGGGTCCTCCTGGAACCCTGCAGCATTAGAGACGATCTTCGATACCTGACCTCTGGTTGCTGTGTTACCTGGCCTGAAGTAAGGACGGTTGGCATCGCCACATGGCTCTGCCTGCCCGGTTTCAGGGTTCTGGCCTCCACATACATAGCCTCCCATCACGTTACGATGAGTGAGGCGGTTGATGAAGGTGTAGAAGGGAGAGCCCGGAGCCACATCTTCGTAGATCTGAGTGCCAGGATCATCAGAGAAGCCAGCGGAGTTGGAGACGATCTTAGCAATCTGCCCACGAGAGACATTGACAGCAGGTCTGTAGTAGGCATTATGGTTAGGATCGCAAGGCTCGCCTGGTCCACCGCAAGGATAGCCACCGACAATACCTCGGCATGCAAGGCAGCGGGCGAACGAATAGAAGGTAGATCCTGGGGGCACATCTGTGAACTGGATAGAGCAGGCTGTAGAGGAGGGCAAGGGTGTTGATGGTGTGCCCGTAACCGTCGAGGTAGAGGTGTAGGTGGGGGTAGAGGTAAAGGTAGAGGTAGCTGAGGGAGGAGTGCCTGTAACCGTGCGTGTAGCTGTACCTAGCACAGTTGTGGGGGTAGAGGTGTAGGTCAAGGTAGAGGTAGAGGTGACCCTGCTTGTGGAGGTAGCTGAGGGAGGAGTGCCTGTAACTGTGGTTGTAGCTGTACCTGGCACAGTTGTGGAGGTAGCTGTACTTGGTACAGTGGTGATTGTAGCTGTACCAACCACGCTTGTGCGGGTCACTGTGCTAGGGCCACCGGCGGGGGTGACTGTCACAGTACACTGCTGGCCCGAGACGATGGTTACTTCGTCCACGTACCAGCCTGTGGCCGCGCCGCTGCTGTCGCTGCCCTCTCGGAAGCGCACGTTGACACTGTGCCCAGCCAGGCTGCTGAGATCCACGGTTACGTGGCTGTAGGCGGGGAAGCCAGGGTTCTGGTTGCCCCAACCCTGGCGGCCGAGGAGGGGATTCTCGGGACCACCCAGCACGGCGTTGTAGGCGCCTTCGGTGATCAGAGTGCCGGCGTCCGTCCAGGTGGCTCCATTGTCGGTGGAGTATTCCAGCACGCCGCCGTCGTAGGCAGCAGGAGGATTGATGGTCTCGAAGTCGAAGCGATGGTAGAACTGGAGGGTGGTGAGAGCGGGCTAGACAGACACTGCAATGGGGCTGGAGAGCATCATTTGCTGGTCGGATGTACTGTCGTTGTCGGGCACGTAAGCCGAATAGCTGCCGCGGAAGGGCAAGGCGTTGGAGGCTCTCCAGGCTTCTGTGGGCGGACCGGCTGCGGTGGTGGCTGTGAAGACGCCGAGGTTGCCGCTCTCAAAGCCTTCGAGGAGCAGGCGGGTGGCTCCGCAGCCTAGTGGCGTGGAGGATGGCTGAGAGGTGGCTGAGCTCGTGGGGGTGTTGCTGGGGCCTGCCGTGTAGCTGGGCGGGATGGCCGGCGTGCGGGTTATCGCCTGCGTGGTGGGGGTGGCTGAGGGAGGCGTGCCGGTGGGTGACGGCGTAGATGTTAGCACGAAGGGTGCGCTGGGGAGTGGGAATACAAAGGCTCCGCGGCTGCGAGTGAACGCGGCCAGGGTGGTCCAGCCCCTATCTATCTGGAAGTCCCAGGTCATGACGTTCGGTATGCCGTTGGCGAAGTGTAGCCATGACGGTGGGTTTGCGGTGATGTTGTTGGTGTAGTAGACGCCCCAATCGGTGCCAACGAATACCTGCTGCGGGTAATTGGGGTTGGCGATGACCGAGTCGGTGGGGATGTTGGGGAGGTTGCCCGTCTTGTTGGTCCAGGTGTGGCTCAGGCAGTTGAGGGTGCAGGTGACCTGGAACAGGTGGCCGGGTGCGGAGGGGGTGTTTTCGTTGAAGCCGCCGACGGCCGCGTAGCCGACTACGCTAGTAGACGCCATCATCACTGAGGGGTCGAGGGCTACGTCGAGGATTGGTCGGTTCGGCAGCACGGCGTTGTTGTCGGTGACATCGTGCCAGGTGGCGGCAATAGCGGGGGCGAGGCCCAGATTAAAGCCGATCGCTACGTTGCCGTCGTTGGTGCCGGCTATGGCTACCTTGTAGGTGCGCGGCGCGTAGGCGAGCTGGTTGATGAAGGAGCGATCACGCAGGGTATTCTTGGTAAGATCGGGGCTGTTAGGCACCCAGGGTGTGGTTGACCTAGCGCCTCCATAGTTCTCCCAGACGCGATAGGTGCCGGAGAGCATGTTGAGGCAGCCGGTAGGAGCGCCGGGGCACTCGTCACCACCGCCGGGGGTGCCGGCGGGTATGCCCTTGTAGATCTCGTAAGGGAAGATGAAACTGAGGCGTGGTGCGTCCACCGAGTAGTTGGTGCTGCTGTTCATTAGTGGGTAGGGGCCACGATGGCCGGTCTCGGAGAGGCGGAGGCCTCCGTTCTGTGCTTCGAGGTAGACGCGCTGGCCGAGAAGGGGCTCGATGCGGGCGAAGAAGCCGTCGCCGCCAATGCGCTGGCCCCAGAGGTTGGTCGTGGCGTTGGGGTCCTCGGGCCAGGAGGAGGAGCCGTTGTCCTGGGCGCCTGCTACTGCAAACTGGTTGAGCGAGGTCGCGAAATTGGCGCTAATATCGCCACTATAAAACTCGATGGTATTTAGCGAGGTGCTGAGCGAAAGGAAATCGGGGTAGACTCCGCGAGTGGTGTCGATGTTGGGGGTGTAGTTTACGCCTCCGTCGTTACCAATGAGGACGGGCCTGGTTCCGGCGCCGGCAGGCAAGAATGCGAGGGCATGCTGGTCGACATGGACCGTCCTGGGGACCTGGATGCTTGCGTAGCCGCATGTGATATCCTCGATGGTGTTGCCCCCGTCAGTAGAGCGCCAGACATCATCGTTGTCAAAAAGTATGTAGTCACGGTTTGTGGGATCGACGGCTATACGTTGGTCGTACCAGTTTTGTGGGTAATCGCCGCAGACGTTGAGGGGGTCCGAGACGCAGTCACCGCCGCAGGCGCTCTGGTTATCTTCGAGTTTCTGGGCGGTAACGCGCTGCTCCCATGTTACACCGCGGTCGGTGGAACGGTAGACGCCGAGTAGGCCACCACGCTGCAGTCCCCCGTTGCCGGGGTTGATAGCCTGAGCTTCGGCGTAGAGGTAGTTATGGTCGGAGGGGGCGACAGTCATGTCTATGCGGCCCACCTGGTTGCCGCCGGGGACATACTGTGGGAGGCCCTGGCCTGTTCCGCCCGGCCAGCCGTTGTTCCCGCGTGAGATGAGGCTCCAGTTGGAGGGGCAGCCTGATGTGGGGAAGGTGGACTTGTAGACGCCGTTTGCTCCGTTCTCGGAAAGGTTGATCTGTACGGTGGTGCTGTAGCCACGGCTGCCGACGGCTACGAAGAGGTCGGTGAGGTTACCAGTGTTTGTAATGGCGAACATGGAGGTGATGTCTTGTCGTTGGTTGGGGAAAGGATCGGGTAGACATGGCCCGGCCCAGCTATCACCGCCGTTATATGAGAGGAAGAGGCCGGTCTTGGTGCCCACCGCGAGGTTGTTGCTGTTGCGGGGGTCTACCACTACGGAGCCGATGGAGTTGTACTGGAAGAAGGCGCCGGGCGGTCCGGGGTAGGGGGGGCTGAATACATCCGCGCCCTTGATCTGCCATGTGGTGCCGAGGTCGGTGCTTTTGAGGAGGCCGGCGCTGCCGAAGGAGAAGGAGCCGAAGGTGAGATCACCGGTGCCTGCGTATATAGTATGACCGTTGGGGTCGATGGTCATCGTGCCGATGGCGATGGTGGAGAGGAGCGGGTCGGCCATGGTGAAGGTCCAAGTGGTGGCGGCAGTACAGCACGATGTTGTCTTCCAGACGCCCCCGCCGTCAACGGCGATGTAGGCGATGGTGGGGGTGATGGGATCGAGCACTATGTCGTTGACACGGCCACCGACGATGCCGAAGCTAAAGCAAACCTGGCATGTGTCGCTGTTCTGGGGTTGGGGGCCGATAGAGGTAAAGGCGTTCGGGTCGAGGGTGATGAGTGGGGCGTTGCCTTTGGTCTGAGCCGGTGGCGTGTAGGTCTTGAGTCCATTGGGCACACCATTGGGCACCTGCCTGGCTTGCTGCTCGGCCTTGACGAGCCATGCGCGATCCGCCTTGCCGGTAGGGTAAGTGTAACGCGTGTTCCAGTAGGCGTCGCGGGCAGCAAGCTTCTGTGCCTCAGCAGCCCCATTCTGCCCGGGTTCGACCACATCCAAGCCGCCTTGCTCTACGGCCCTCGCGGAGCCGCTGCCCTGCCCGGCGCTATTTGCCGTGGCTTTGCTGCCGGATATCTGTTGCCCGAGCAGGCCGGTGGCGACGAGGGAGAGGGCGATGAGCAGCGATGCAACAAGCAAGGCGCGACGCTTTTCCTGTAAGAGACTTCTCATTGTTTTAACTCCTGCTGAACTAAAACTAATAAAGATACTTACGGGCTGCTATACCTTCAGATCTGTCCTGCCGGGTGCTACGGGCTGGAGCCGGCGCCCGCGTAGAGGGAGCGTAGGGTTCCCTTTAGCGGGACGAGCTGATTGAACAGCAGCAGCGTAGAACCGCAAGGTCCGTGCCCTCGGTCTTTCTCTTTCCATGTACGATCGCCACATTCGTGCAGCTGGTGAGTGGCTGATATATCCATATATGTGAGTATACATGAGGCGGTCAAACCTCCTGACTGAATCATCGTCGCGTTGCTCTACCTACTTAACTCGCTTACCGGCAAAGCGCAGAATACGTTGGATGAAGGGTATAGTGTTGGCCTGCGCTTTGCTGTATGCACTTTGCACGCTATATCTTGCATTTTGGTCGTCGGTCACCCAAGCCCGAAAAGGAGAAAGAGATGAAGGGTCTCGCGACGGAGACCAGGAGGTAAGCGGAAGGAGATTCGATCAATGGAAGCTCTGGTGAAATATGCGAACGAACCTGGGGCGGTAGAGCTGCGCGACATCCCCGAGCCGGAGATTGGCCCCGACGACGCGCTGCTTAAGGTGTGCGCCGTGGGCATCTGCGGCAGCGACCTTGAGATGTACCACCACCAGGTTGGCTTTGAGGTGCGCCCGCCCGTCGTGCTGGGCCATGAGTTCTCGGGCACGGTGGTTGAAGTAGGCTCGAACGTAAAGGGCTTTGCTCCCGGCGACCGTGTGGTGAGCGAGACTGCCGCCTATGTGTGCGGCGTCTGTGTGCAGTGCCGCACAGGCAGGTATAATGAGTGCCCTAACAGGCGCGGTTTCGGGGTGATGTACAATGGGGCCGACGCTGCATACGTAGCTGTGCGACAGGGCATCCTGCACCATGTGCCCACCAATGTTGACCTGGCCGAGGCCGCGCTTACCGAGCCGCTCTGCGTGGCCTACAATGCGCTGGTAGTCAAGAGCCGCATCCGCCCTGCCGATCTTGTGGTGATCCTCGGGCCCGGCCCCATCGGCCTGATGGCTACCCAGATCGCCCGTGTCTGCGGCGCCTCAAATATAGTCCTCGCCGGTTTGTCCAGCAACGCGCAGCGCCTGTCGATTGGGCGGACCCTAGGAGCGACACATACCATTGACCTCGAGACAGACGACCTGCGTGCCCTGGTGGCGGAGCTTTCGGGCGGCGTGGGCGCAGACCTCGTGGTGGACGCCGCCGGCCCTTCGGCTACCGTGAAGATGGCGATGGACATTGTAAAGCGCAACGGCCAGATCACCAAGATCGCCTGGGGCCCCAAACCGCTCGACCTTAGCCTCGACCTCCTACTCGCTAAGGCCGTCACCTTCCAGGGCGTCTTCAGCCATACATGGGACACCTGGGAGCGGGCTCTGCTCCTCGAGTCGTCAGGGCAGGTGCGGCTCAGTGACATGATCAGCCACCGCGTCTCGCTTAAAGATTGGAAGGTGGCTTTCGATGCGCTGGAGAACGGCGAGGCGGTGAAGGCGTTGATCTTCCCAAATGGCGTTAGCGCCTCCTCCAGGCAGGGCCCCCTTCAGGGAGAGGTGAAGTAGTATGGAGCCAATCGTCCAACTATCCCTCGACCTGACTTCCATCGATGAAGCGCTCCACGTCGCCGAGATCGGAGTGCGAGCGGGCGTCGACTGGCTTGAGGCGGGCACACCGCTAATCCTGGCTGAGGGGCTGCGATGTGTGCAGCAACTCCATGAGCGCTTCCCCGACAAGCCAATAGTCGCCGACCTGAAGACCATGGACGGAGGCTACCTTGAAGCCGAGATGATGGCAAAGGCGGGCGCGAGCATGGTGGTCGTCATGGGCGTGGCCCACCCCGCTACGATCCGCGCTGTGGTGCGGGCTGCTCGCAAGTATGGCATCAAAGTTATGGGCGACATCATGGCAGCGCCCGACAAGGTGGCCTGCGCGAAAATGCTCGAAGCGAACGGCGTGGATTACATCATCGTCCACACCGGCTTTGACGAGCGTCATGAGACCCCCGGCCTGAGCCCCTTGCACGATCTCCCCGCAATTACCGCAGCCGTGAACATTCCGGTGCAGGCGGTAGGCGGACTGACCATCGAGCAGCTATACAGATTGCCCGCGCTACAAGCCCCCCTCGTGGTGATCGGTGCGCCCCTCGTCATCTCCGACGATGAGTTCGCGGCCGGAGGCCCAGACGAGCAGCTGGAAGCGATCTTGCGCAAAGTAGTTCAGGTAGTCAAAGGTAGGGCTTGATTTGGTGACTTACGCCCTGGTGTCTCTTCATGGACATCCTGGGGAAAGAGCGTTCATTTCCAAGAGCAACCAAATCGAAACCCTCCGGGTTTTGATTTGGTTGTTTTACTTTCAAAAGCTAAAAGGTCTGTGAAGCTGCCTTAGCTTGGAGGTGTTGCTGGACGATGCCTGTGCCGGAGGCGTGGAGGTCGATAACGTGCCTGGCCCCGTCGCGTTCAGCGATGATGCACGGATCGCTTACCGGCTGAGCGTAGGGTTTCCTCCGCAAGCTCCGGTGTCTTTAGAGACGAGGAATGGCAAGGCAAAGGCGAGTACCCTTGTCTATTCGCGCAGCCGCAGTGAGGCTGAAGCAATTAGGATTGAGTGTTGATGAGCTAAGTGCAAAATGTAGGGTCTGAAGCCAGCCTGTCATTCTACATTTTGCACTTTGCATTTTGGTCACTTGAGTAGAGGAGACATAAACATGCACGCGCTAATCTGGCATGGACCGTATGACATGCGGGTCGAAGAAGTCGCCCGCCCGCAACCTGGGCCGGGAGAGGTACTGGTACAGGTCAAAGCGGTCGGTATCTGCGGTAGTGATATTCATGGTTACACCGGCGCTTCGGGAAGGCGCACAGAGGGGATGGTCATGGGCCACGAGTTCGCCGGTGTGATAAGCGAGCTTGGACCTGGGGCGACAGGGGTGAACCTGGGCCAGAGAGTGGCTGTGAACCCACTCCTCTACTGCGGCGAGTGCGACCAGTGCCGTGCGGGTCGCGAGCAGACCTGCCGTAAGCGCAAGACGATAGGGGTGAACACGGGGCTGAACGGCGGCTTTGCTGAATATGTCGTGGCTCCTGCGCGCAACGCTATCCCGCTAGCGGATGGCACCACTTTTGGGGAAGGCACCATGGCCGAACCGCTCGGTGTCGGCCTGCGCGCAGCGGCCATGTCCGATCCACATCCTGGCGTGCCGATGGCTGTGCTCGGGGGCGGCACCATAGGGCTCTGCACCCTCCTTGCATGCAAGCTGCGTGGGGCCGAGCCTGTATTCGTCACCGATGTGGCTCCCCACAAGCTGACCATGATCCGGCGGCTGGGAGGCGAGCCTCTCAACTCTCGCGAGATCGACTTCCTGGCGGCAGCCAAAGAGGCCACCGGCGGCGAGGGCTTCACCCGGATCATCGACGCCGTGGCCATATCGGCAACGATCCAGCAGGCGCTACCCGCTCTCACCCCTGCGGGTACACTCACCCTGGTTGGCCTGGCCACGCCCCAGGTGTCTATTGGCCTGTACGACATGGTTCCCCAGGAGCGAACGATCAAGAGCGCCTACGCCTATTCCGCCGCCGAGTACAGGCAGGCCGTGGAGTTGATCAACAGCAGAGAGGTCGACGTGCGGCCCATGCTGGAGGAGCAGGTGTCGCTGCTGGACGCCCCCGGCATGTTCAAGCGCATGTCGAGCGGCGGGCCGGAGACCCCGCAGGCAGTCAAAGTGGTAGTCGAGGTCTAGCGGGAAATGGTGAAACTTGCCGCCTTCCCCAAGCTATATATGGACGAGTTGTGCGTGACGCGCACGATGAGCATATTCGAGTGGATCGATCTGGCTGCCGGTCTGCCCGTGCAGGGCCTGGAGATGTATGATGCGTTCCTCATGCCCGGATACGAGAAAGAGGGAGAACCTTACCTGCACAGGGTGCGAGACAAGCTGGCCGGGCATAATCTGGAGATGCCGATGATGTGCTACTCGCCCGACTTCACCATCCCCGACGAAGGGGCTCGCAGACGCGAGGTGGAGAAGGAGCAGAGGGTCATGAGGGTAACTGCCGCCCTGGGAGGCCGCTACTGCCGTGTCCTCTCCGGCCAGCGCAGACCGGAGGTCAGCAGAGAGCAGGGCGTCGACTGGGTAGCGCAGTGCATCGAGTCGCTCTTCCCTCTGGCGGAGGAGCTTGGCATCACGCTGACCCTGGAGAACCACTACAAGGATAATTACTGGATCCACCCCGAGTTCGCCCAGCAGAGCGACGTCTTTTGCGAGATCCTCGACCGCGTGCCCTCGCCTCTTTTGGCTGTGAACTACGACCCCTCGAACGCCATTATCGCGGGTGAAGATCCGATCATGCTGCTTCAGAAGGTGAAGAAGCGGGTAGTTACTATGCACGCCAGCGATCGCTCGATCAAGCCGGGCTACACGCTGGACGACCTGGCTGCCCAGGAGAACTCGGTCGGCTACGCCTCGGTGTTGCAGCACGGCGAGATAGGCCAGGGGCTGAACGACTTCGACAAAATATTCTCGATCCTACGCGATGTAGGCTTCAACGGCTGGATCTCGATAGAAGACGGCGTAAACGGCCTGGACGAACTGCACCGCTCCGCCGACTTCCTGTGCCGCAAGATGGCTGAATACTGGGACGAGTGATTAGTGGATAGTGCAATTTCCAGCCACCCTTTGGGGAAAGAGCACTTCTTTCCAGGAACAAAGAAATATGACCCGCAGGGTTTTGATTTCTTTGTTTTACTTTCCAAAGCTAAGAGGTCCATGAAGCTGCATTAGGGACGGGCTTCAATACTACGTACTAATCACTTTTGTAGTATTCCCCGTTGCACGAGTCCAGAATTGCCTGCGATTGTTCGTGGTTCGTCGCGAATTCTTATAGCGTTCCGATTAGCTGCCCGTGCGGGGCTTTTCAGGCGGGGTAGCCGGCTGCCGGGTGAAGCGATACGCTGAAAGATAGTGACCCTCCGGATCTTTTGCCATGAAATAGCGTCCGAACGGCAGATCCATTGGATCAGTCACTAATTCGATGCCCGCTTCCTTCCAGCGCTTCCACGTGTTGTCAACGTCGTCTACCTCGAAGCTCAGTTCCACGCTTCCGGACGCTTCTTCCAGCGTCGGGGGCAAGCGGGCTGCCGTCTTATCTTGCAAGCCGATCATGGCGCCGCCCGCAGAGCGCAGAGTCACAAAGGTTGCGCTGGAAAGCTCTTCCAGGAC
>JALYYZ010000063.1 GCA_030945985.1 Chloroflexota bacterium | reverse complement strand
GGGGAGTTTCGGCCACCGGCACAACGCGACGAGAGGCGCGCCCTGTTCTCTCGGGCTCGGCGGGCGCAGGCTCAGCGTCGCGCGACTGAAGGGAATTGCTGATCCCTGTGAAGAGACGATAGAAGGCCAGAGGAGTAACCATAATGAGCCAGGCCGCTACAAAAATGGCGTTGCCCATGGACGATGCGACGCGCGTGGCCGTGTCACCTGCCCATGGAAGAGGGTCTAGGTGGAGCCACTGGATAATGCCGTACAGGGCAACCGGCACGGAGGTTAGCAACATGAAGTTGATAAGGCGATCAAGCTGGGCGCGGGTACGCAAGTTGGCGATGATTATGATCCCGAGCAGCATATAGCTGTACTGCGAGTAGGTACCCTGGAGCCGCTGGTAAGACCCCCAAATAGTTGCATCGGGTGTGACCGTAAAAATTGTGCTGACCAGGTAGGCGAGAGCATATACGAGCACGGCGAGCAGCATCGGCACACGTAGGAATCCAAGCCAGTTCGGTAGCCCTGAACGGGCAGCGCCGTCTGCAACCGCCACTAATCTCCCACCACGAGCCGGCGGCGCAGCCTCAGTGGCAGAATATGCTCGCACGCCGCCCTCCAGCAGCTTGATTAACCACGCCACGAGCATGATAAGCACAAGCGAGCGCATCGTTGATATCTTGTCGGGCTCGAAGACGCGACTGCTGTATACGTTGAAGAAGAGGGGCGTTAACACCACCACAGACAGCCAGCCCATTTCCAGTAATCGATCTGCGTAGTAGCCTAACCTTGTGAGCAATGTTATCTCCTTGTCTAAGTGATTCCTGATTTGTCCGCGCCACTGCCGGAGGTCAGGCAGTGCGCAGAGCCTTCATGCCCTGGACTTCATCTTTAACTTCCTTGAACTTCTTTGCCTCTTCCATCATTTCTCGGGCATTTTCAAGGGCAGCACGCGAGACAGGCGTCCCACCGATCATTGCGGCTACTTCACTTTTGCGCTCCTCGGGTGAAAGCTCTTCAACCTGGGTGCGGGTGCGATCCCCCACCACCTGCTTGGTGATTTTGAAGTGGCTGTCTGCAAAGGCCGCAATCTGCGGCAGGTGGGTAATGCAGAGCACCTGGTGAGCCTCTGTGAGGCCCCACAGCTTCTCGCCAACTACGCCCCCGCTGCGGCCCCCGACGCCAACGTCTACTTCATCGAAGACCAGCGTGGGTGTAAGATCCGCCTCTGAGAGAATAGACTTGAGCGCTAGCATCAAGCGAGAGGTTTCGCCGCCGGAGGCTATTTTCGCCAGCGGCTTGAGAGGCTCGCCCGGGTTAGCCGATATGAGGAACTCCACACGATCGACGCCTTTGTCGTTATAAGCCCAGCAGCCTGCTCGTCCGGGCAGCGGCACCCCCTCAGCAGCTTCTGTTTGTGTGACCTCGGCGCTGAACCGCGCAGAGCCCATCAGTAGGCTCTTGATCGATTCCTCGACGGCCCTGGAGAGGCTAAGACTTGCTTCCTGACGGGCCGTGGACATCCTTGCTGCCACTTCGCCGATCTCTGTCGCGAGCCGTTCGCTCTTCCCCTGAAGGGCCGCGACACGCTCTTCACTGTGGGTGATGCTATCGAGGTCGTGCGCGGCCCTCTCTCCAAAAGCGATAACATCTTGCAGGCTAGGCCCATACTTGCGCTTCAGTTCATGAAGCAGGGAGATACGCTCCTCGATTTCTTCAAGGCGAGAAGGATCGTGCTCGACTGCTTCGCGGTAGACGCGCATTGTGCGTCCGATCTCCTCAACAGTGTCGTAAATGGCGTCCAGCGTTGGCTGGTGGGGCTCCATAGTTGGGTCAAGGCGAGCTAACTCCGCCAGCATCGAGGAAGCGTCACCGAGCGCGTCGCGCACAGATGTGGTTTGGCTGGAGGCCGCTCCTCTGCCGCCGCGAGCTGAATAGACCCCTTCATCATCTTTCTCGATGAGCAAGGCATAAATAGAGTCACACAGCGATGTGAGGCGCTCGGAGTTGGACAGCCTGGTGCGCTCGGCGTCCAACTCTTCATCCTCGCCGGCGTGTGGGGAGGCTTTCTCGATCTCTTCCACCTGGTAAGCAAGCAAGTCGGCGCGGCGAGCCAGCTCACGCTCGTCCCGCTGAAGGTCACGCAACTCTTTCTGGACAACACGCAACTGGGCCACCAGTCCAGCCACATGGCGGCGCTCCTCTGCTAACCCTGCGTATTCGTCGAGAAGATCGATGTGAGTAGCCGAACGCAAAAGCGAAACATGCTCACTCTGGCCGTGGACGTCAACTAGAAGCTCACCGATTTGCTGAAGAGTGGGCAGATTGACCATTCGCCCATTGACGCGCGCTACCGTACGCCCGGAACTGTTGATTTCACGGGAAATAATTAGCGAGTCGTCCGTGCCATCCTCGGTATCTGAAAGGCCGCCCTCGCTGAGGAGGGAACGGAGCGCAAGTGCGGGCGCCGGCAGCATAGTCGCGAGGTCGAACTGCCCCTCGACACGCGCTGATGGCGAGCCATGACGTACGAATTCAGGGCCGATCTTGGAACCGAGCAGCGCGCCCAGAGCGTCGATAATGATTGACTTTCCGGCGCCGGTCTCACCTGTAAGAGCGTTAAAGCCCACGCCGAGGCGCAAGTGCAACTTATCTATGATGGCAAAATTCTGTATGTTTAGTTCAGCAAGCATAGTGACTCAGATAATCTTAGAGGTTCAGCTCCTGTTCTCTCCCTTAATATTACCATATTATATGTAGCGCGACCCTATCGAGCCTGGTTTTGTTATTTTGTAAGCCAGTCGTCATTATATTGGAACGCAACGTTAGACAGTAGAAAAAGAGGTCCGGCTCTTAGCCGGACCTCTCTCGATGTAGCTGGAAGACTGGACTTAGTAGTCCATGCCGCCCATGCCGCCTGGCATACCACCGCCGGGCATCGCGGCCTCTTTCTCCGGTATATCGGTGATGAGGGCCTCTGTCGTGAGGATCATCGAAGCAATGGAGGAAGCGTTCTCGAGAGCCGAGCGTGTAACCTTGGCCGGGTCCATAATACCCTGCTCGAAGAGGTCCACATACTCGTTTGTCATCACGTTGTAGCCCATCTTGTTGCTGCCTTTCTCTTGCTGGGCGCGACGGATGTTCTGCAGGATTACCGAGCCATCTTCGCCCGCGTTAGCGGCGAGCTGGCGGATCGGCTCCTCAAGGGCGCGGCGCACGATCTGCACGCCTGTAGTGACGTCACCCTTCTCCGACTCGACGTCCTTCAGGGCGTCGACAGTGTTGAGGAGGGCTACGCCGCCGCCCGGCACCATCCCCTCTTCCACACCGGCGCGGGCCGCGCTCAGGGCGTCCTCGACGCGGTGCTTCTTTTCCTTCAGCTCGGTCTCGGTGGCTGCACCTACCTTGATAACAGCTACGCCGCCGGCGAGCTTCGCAAGGCGCTCCTGGAGCTTCTCGCGATCGTAATCAGAGGTTGTGCTTTCGATGAGGGTCTTGATCTGATCAACGCGAGCCTTGATGGCCTTCTCGTCTCCCTTACCCTCGATGAGAGTGGTGCTGTCCTTATCGGAGCGGACGCGGCGAGCCTGACCGAGGTCGGTCAGTGTGGCGCTATCCAGCTTTCGACCGATCTCCTCGGAGATCACCTGACCACCGGTTAGGATAGCGATGTCGCGGAGCATTTCCTTGCGGCGGTCGCCAAAGCCTGGGGCTTTCACACCGAGCACGTTGATTGTACCGCGCAGTCGGTTTACGACGAGTGTGGCAAGGGCCTCGCCCTCGATATCCTCTGCGATGATTACCAGGTCCTTGCGGCCTGTCTGGATCATCTTCTCGAGGACAGGGAGGATCTCCTGCACGGAGCCGATCTTCTTGTCGGTGATGAGAATATAAGGATCGTCTATTTCGGCGAGCATGCGCTCGGCGTTTGTGACGAAGTAAGCGGAGATATAGCCACGATCGAACTCCATACCTTCGACAAATTCTGTCTCAAAACGAAGGCCCCTACTCTCTTCGACGGTGATAACGCCATCCTTGCCTACCTTGTCCATGACGTCTGCGATCAAAGTGCCGATCTCGATGTCAGCGGCAGATATGGTGGCTATATGAGCGATATCCTCGCGTGTCTGCACTGGGGCGGCCATCTGCTTGATGTGCTCCACAGCGGCGCGAGTAGCTATGTCCATGCCCTTCTTAAGGAGCATAGGATTTGCGCCTGCGGCGAGGTTCCGCAATCCCTCATGTACCATTGCCTGGGCAAGCACAGTGGCGGTGGTTGCACCGTCGCCGGCGATGTCGTTGGTCTTGGAAGCGGCTTCCTTGAGCATCTGGGCACCCATGTTTTCAAAGGGATCCTTCAGCTCGATTTCTTTGGCGACGGTGACGCCGTCATGAGTGACGGTGGGTGCGCCAAACTTTCGGTCGAGGGCCACGTTGCGACCTTTGGGACCCATGGTGGTCTTTACTGCATTTGCTACTGCGTCAACACCGGCCTTGATGGAGTGGCGGGCGGCATCACTGAACTCTATTTGCTTAGCCATTTATTTTCCTCCAGATAGAGATATTTTGCGCCGGAATACCGGACTTTTTGATTAGGCCTCCGTATGGAAGTTGCCTGGATTGCGCCGGGTCAATCCCAAACTTACAGGCCACTGATGAGAGCCTTATGGTTAGGCGTTGATCACGCCCAGGATGTCGCTCTCGCGCAGGATGAGATACTCCTCGCCGCCCTGCTTGACCTCGGTGCCGGAGTACTTTGAGTAAAGTATGCGATCGCCTTCCTTAAGATCGATGGCAATGCGGGTGCCGTTGTCCAGGAGCTTGCCGTTGCCCATAGCGAGGACTATAGCTTCCTGTGGCTTCTCCTGCACGGTGTCAGGCAGGTAGATACCGCTCTTCGTCTGCTCCTCGCGGTCGACGGCCTTGACCAGCACGCGGTCGCCGAGTGGGCGAATACTTGTCTTGGTCTGTGTAGTTGTTTCGGCCATTTTGTATGTTCCTCCTATTTGTTTGGATCTACGTAAGTCTGTATTAGCAGACTTCCCTTACGAGTGCTAATTATAATGCAAAGTTTCGGCTTTGACAAGGGTTTTGGGAAGGAATTTAGCACTATTTCCAGAGAGTGCTAAAGAGGTGGCGATTTGCAAATTTCTCTTAGGATCAGTATTGACGATTTTGAGAAATTGGTACGCTGTAAGCCTTGTGCAAACATCTTTTGTAGGGTATAACATCTTGCTGGTAGCACTAATGCCTGCTGTTCTGCGCTAGCAGTTCTTGGGCTGCCAGAAGTTGTACAACGAAAGGTGATATATCGTGTCCGGCTCTTGTTTGAATCGCATCTCTGCATCGATCCATTGCAAAATGTTTTATAAGATCGTCGGTACTGCGGTATTAAATAGGATTAGAAAACTTTCGTCCGTACAACAGAATAGCTACTACTTCTGGACATGTACCGGCACCTCAACAGAAGACGCCATCATTAGCGTAAATGTCTGAAGCAAGGTCACTGGGAAGGTTCTAGCAAATATGTGATAAATGCCGGTAAATAGATGTGGATAACGTCGGCCCAGGGGTTAAATGGATGTGCAAAAGTTGGTAATATACTTGCACGAAAATGCCGCGCAAAGTGTTGTGGGATGCTGTATACTAACATTCGATATGAGCAAATTGCGCTATGCCTTTTTGCAAGTAGTAGGAGAAACTTAATACTTACGAGGTATTCACACCTCTAAAGGCCCTTGCTATAATTTATCTGGTAGTGTAGTCACGAGGCTCAATTGCCTGTAACTCCTGATTTGGGCTGAAACGGGAATACAGGGATATAAATGGGGCGCAGCAAGAGAACGAGTGATCTATACTATCATGAGAGTTGGCAAGGGTAGTATTAATGTATAACAGGCAAGGCAACACAGGGAACTTTACTATATTCGGTATTGTGTAGGAGCAAAGAGTTATGACTAAATTCAAGGTACAGACGCCAAAAAAAGGTAGACGCAGTTTATTTATTATGCTTTCGATATTGGCCGTGGCTGTGCTGGTGTCTGCGGCTGCCCAGATGCTCGCCTCTTTGGCTGCACCGACCGTAACCGGCACAAAGGCGGCTGAGTTGCCCGTAGCATCTGCACAGCAGACGGCTAATATAGTCTGTCACAACTGCGGTGGCGCCAGTGATGGCAGCTATAGTTGCAGCAGTGCCGAGTGGCATTTCATAATCAACCAGATCAGTAGCCCTGACCTTGCCCCTGAATCTATACACGTAGATTGGAACAACGGCAGTAGTGATGATGTGGCGTTGCAAGGCGTCACGGGTGGGGCAGCTCACTACGTGATGACTGATAACCTCGATGCCCAGGTAACCGGAGCTTCAGCCACGGTCTATGCTGGATGGCATGGACAATTTGTCTTGAGCCATGGCCCCTGTGGTGGTAACAAGACGGCGACCCCGGCACGCCCGACCAACACAGAAGTGCCAGCCACTAACACAGAAGTGCCTGCTACTAACACCCACATTCCGGCGACAAGCACCAGTGAACATCCAACCAACACAGAAGTGCCTGCTACTAACACTCACGTTCCGGCGACAAGCACTCCTGTGCCAGCCACTAACACTCACGTTCCGGCGACGAGCACCCCTGTGCCAGCTAGTAGTACTCCTGTGCCAGCCACAAGCACTCCTGGACTGTGCAACTGCATCAGTGATGTTGTAGTGACACATTACCTGACTGTTGTCGGCAGCCACATAGAAGTTACTCTGCACAATAACTCGACCAGCTGCTCTTATCTCGTAGGCATAGCAACCTACCAGAAGCTTGACGAGAACATAAACCATCAGGTGCTGTCCGACTTTATGCAGTACACACTGGCTCCTGGTGAGACACACACCTTATCTGCGGAACTGCCGCAATGCTCCTACCAGGCAGATGCCTTCTGTGGAGCAGTTATTACTGACTTCAGCGGTGGCGAGCGCTACGGTAGTCGCCTCAAGGCCGATGACGAGACCAGCGGTCACTACTGCAATGTCGAAACAAAGACTCCTTACCCAACTTCCACACCTTATCCTACATATACACCAAAGGCTACCAAAACACATTACCCGACCGGTACGCCTTACCCCACCAGCACACCATATTCTACCCATACTGCAACCAGCACTCCCACTAACACGCCGACCAGTACAACTGTTCCGTCTTACACGCCTACTACCACCAATACACCTACCAACACCAATACACCAACATCAACTCACACCAATACACCTACTAACACCAACACGCCGACATCTACACACACGAACACACCAACATCAACGCGCACTAACACACCGACATCTACGCACACGAGCACACCAACATCTACACACACGAGCACACCAACATCAACTCATACCAACACGCCGACATCTACACACACGAACACACCCACTAACACCCCAACTGCAACAAATACATCAACGGCAACTAACACCAATACTCCGACTAACACGCCAACTGATACAGCTACCAACACACCTACGAGCACCAACACGCCTAGCAACACACCTACTAACACGCCGACTAACACAGTAGTGATTGCGTCTCACACACCTACGAGCACCAACACGCCGACCAACACACCCACATCTACCTTTACGTCTACGGACACGCCGACCAACACCCCAACTTACACACCGACCAACACACCTACGAATACCCCAACCGAGACTCCGACGAATACGCCAGGCACCAGGGCGTCCGATACTCCGACCAATACACCTACAAACACACCTACAGACACTAAGACACCTCTACCTACGTACACGCCTCTACCCACCTACACGCCATACACAAAGACGCCGTATGCAACGAATACTCCTGCACCTACCTACACACCTCTACCCACCTACACGCCCGGCCTGGTCGTACAGGTACCCACCAGCACGCCTACGACGCTTCCTTCTCAGGTATTGCCTGCCACGAGTGTACCCTCACCGTTCGTCCCTGTGGTTGCTGACACTCCTGTTGCCGAGGCATCGCCTCTCACAGGCGGGAAGACGCCTACGCCGGTGATCGTGCCCAGGCCGACGCCTATGCCGCCACACGAACTACCCGTAACGGGCGCAATGTTTGGCCTCTATATGCTCCTGGGAGCTGTGCTCAGCATACCAGCAATCATGATGGTAGTCGGTATGTTCGGTCGCAGACGACACGCTAGAGATGATGAATTCAGGCTTTAGATAAAGTAGCTTGAATGAAGAGAGGCCCTGATATCCGGGCCTCTTTTCTTTGTTCTTGGAAAAGAGTCCTCTTTCCCAAGAGGTCCATGAAGCTGCATTAGGCTCCTATTGTATCGGGGAGGGAGTGTTATAATTCGGTTGTGCGCTTGTTGAGATTGTTGCTGGAAGAAAGGCTTGAAGGTTGGAAGATAGAATGGAGCAGATAGCTGTGCCCATGCAACCTGCCGGTGGGACCCTGCGGTTGGCAGAGGCGCTCAGCAAAACCCAAAGGCTGGTAGCTCTCACCGGTGCGGGAATCAGCACAGAGTCGGGCATACCTGATTACAGAAGCCCTGGTGGTACCTGGTCTAAGCAGTCGCCAATATATTATGCTGACTTTATACGCAGTGAAGCCGTGCGGAGGCGCTATTGGGCTCGTAGCTTGAACGGCTATGGCAGGTTTCGCGATGCGCAGCCAAACGCGGGCCACCTGGCCCTTGCTGCGATGGAGGCTGCGGGTAGGCTTCACGGCCTGATTACACAAAATGTAGATGGGCTGCATAGTAAGGCAGGGAGTCGCAATGTGCTTGAGCTGCATGGAGAGAATAGCTCTGTGCATTGCATACAGTGCGCCTATAGGGAAAAGCGTTTGGAGACCCAGGCCAGATTAGAGTGGGAGAACAGGGATTTGCGTTTGCCTGCGGACGAGACGGGGGATGCCTTTGGAGTGCGTGTGCCCATCTGCCCTGCTTGCGGCGGATTGGTGAAGCCCGCTGTAGTCTTTTTCGGTGAGACATTGCCCCAAGAAGTGACCGGCAGGTCGCTGGAGATGGTGGCCGCTGCTGATGCTCTCCTGGTGATTGGCTCATCCCTCACCGTCTGGTCGGGATACCGATTGGCCCGTGGCGTGGCAGAGGCAGGCAAGCCTCTATACATATTGAATATCGGGCCGACCAGGGCTGATAACCAGGCATCACTGAAGGTTGAAGCGCCTGCAGGCGAGACCTTACGGAATATTGTCTCTTATATGAAGCACGAAGCTAATTCCTAGCTTTCTAAACCAAGAAGGCATCAATAGTTGCATTCTTTCTCACCATGTGAGATGCAATGCAACAAAACAACCACAACTTAGTTGGTAAGGCACTGGTGGAGCGCATCCAAATGGTCGATGAAAAGAAGTGGCTGCAAGCTCTCGCGGAGAGCCGGGAAGAGGCACGTGACTATTATCTGAATAGCTTCAACTGGCGTGGTCGGCCCGTGCCGAATGGGTTTGATGGACCCCGTTATTACCCGCCAGCCCCTGCCTGGTGTGTCGATGCGCGCCTGGACAGTGATACGCCAGGCACCGACATGGAGGTGGAGTTAACTACCTCAATTGGTGATTTGCGCCTCTTCGACCTGAAGGGGACTTTTCTGTTTAACGTAGCTGGCAAGGAGTATAGATTGACGGCTTACGCCATGTTACCTCGCGACCCCGATTATAGCTATCTTTTCGTGCCGTTTCGCGACGCCACATCCGGGAACGAGACCTACGGCGGTGGCCGATACCTGGATGTTGCCATGACGAGTGATGACCACTACATACTCGATTTCAACAGGGCCTACAATCCCTCCTGCGTTTACAGTCCAAGATATAATTGTCCATATCCTCCCCCTGAGAACAGCCTGCACTTTCGGGTCGAAGCCGGGGAAAAGATGCCCCTATATGGGGAGTAAATCAATCGTGCGGCTATACGGGCTGACCTGTCCATGATGCACAGCTTGGGATACTTTAGGCTGCAGGTAGCCGATGCCTGAACGTCGGGGCGGTAGGCGAGCCTATTGGCCATTCTTCCTGCTGTTAGCCATGCTCGGAGTAGCGCTCCTCAGTTGTGCTGTGGGCTCCATGTTTAGCGCCTCGAATCTTTCCCAGGTGGATAGCTCCACAGGTATCGTAAAGCTCACGCAGTCTGACTTTCAAGCAGCCCGCGCGAAGTGGCGCTCACAACATGTCGAACAGTATGATGTTGTTGTCGAGTGGGTCGCGGAGAGCGATATCGCCGGCACATGGGTACTGAGGGTGAAAGCTACAGGTGATAAGTCACAAGTCGTGGACTATTTTAGGGCACCTGCGGATCAAGCAGTACATCTCAGTGACACAGGCATAGCCTTCCCTCCGGCTCTGGACCCCGCGAGTGATACAAGATTAGCCGCGCTTCAGGAACTGACGATTGAAGCACAGTTAGCAGGCGTCAGCTACGCCGTTGATGGGCAGTTCAGGCTTTACACCGACTACATGGCCGAGTTTGATCCAGGCCTGGGTTACCCTGTGGCGCTGGGCGAGACGGGTGGACGTGATGCCGGCGACACCGGTTTCAGCTACAGGGTGAAGCAGTTGAAAATAACACAAAAGAAGGCACTGCAGCCCTAGCAAAAGCGCAAACCTGTGCCCCAGGTTTACTCCATGTAGTCCTTTAACTTCTTGGAGCGGGCCGGGTGGCGGAGCTTTCGCAGGGCCTTGGTTTCTATCTGGCGTATGCGCTCCCGCGTGACCCCAAACTCCCGACCTACCTCTTCCAGGGTGCGGCTTCGTCCATCTTCCAATCCGAAGCGCAGCTGGAGCACTTTGCGCTCGCGCTTGGTAAGAGAGCCGAGCACATGAGTGATTTGCTCCTTGAGCAAGTGGTGGGTGGCGGCATCGGAAGGGGCTATAGCTTTCTGGTCTTCTATAAAATCTCCCAGGTGACTATCTTCTTCTTCTCCGATCGGAGTTTCGAGAGAGATGGGTTCCTGGCTGATCTTAAGAATTTCACGTACCTTCTCCGCAGGCATGCCCACCGCCTCTCCCAACTCCTCTGGGGTAGGCTCGCGGCTGAGTTCTTGCATCAGGCGGCGAGAAGTCTTAAGTACGCGGTTGATCGTCTCCACCATGTGAACGGGGATGCGGATGGTACGCGCCTGGTCGGCAATGGCGCGGGTGATAGCCTGGCGTATCCACCATGTGGCATAAGTAGAGAACTTGTAGCCTTTACTGTAACGGAACTTCTCAACCGCCTTAAGGAGGCCGATATTACCCTCCTGCACCAGGTCGAGCAGGGTCATACCGCGTCCGGCATATTTCTTCGCTACGCTCACTACAAGTCGCAAGTTGGCTTCGGTGAGGTGCTTACGAGCAGCACGTGAGTCTTCAATTATGCGCTGCCAGTGCTTGTCCAACTCAGCTTCACTGCCGAGAAGTATACCCGCTAACCTCTCGTTGTCGGGCCATTCGCCTGTATTAAAGGCCTCCTGTAGGCTCTCCGGCAGCATAAAGGCAGTTAGGACTATAGTGCGTATATCTACGGCAAGCTTCTCAGGAGTGGTGCTCTCCCGCAATGCTAGCTTACGCATGATGGCGGGGTCCACGTTGTCTACAGATGGCATAGAGAGCAGCATTTCACGGCGCATCTCGGGCGGATGCTCCTGGTGAGTAGCAGAATATAGCTCCTCCAGCAGCGACCATGATCGCACAAGCGCTTCGTAAACTTCCAGGCACACGATCTCCGAGGGGGGAGCAAAGCCGTAGTAGTCCGTGAGCGCATCCATTTTATTGCCCAGGCACTCGCCGCGCTCGATGCGCTTGGCCAGCGCGACCTCAAGGTCGGCTGAAAGTAGCGGCACCCGTCCTATCTCACGAAGGTACATACGAACAGGATCGTCTGTGCTAACACCGTCCATGTCGAGCACAACATCTACCGGCTCATCCGGGACTTCCATGTCGTTGTCATGTCCGTCGTCCGTATTGGTATGCACATCGGCGTCGTCCACAGGCACAATGCCCAGGTGTACCAGCTCGGCGCAGATGTCATCGATCTGGAGCATTGTGAGATTCGGTTTAATTTTACGAGGTGTATCTTCTGAAAGGTCGTCCAGGCGCTGGGCTTGTAGCATGGGGTCCTCTTTTCTCTCTTCTGTGTAAACTTGTATTACTCTCAATAGTCCGGCTCTAGTCTCTGCTGTCCCTGAATACGGTGCTCGGCTTCGGATTATAGTAGGGGAAACGTGAGATCGAAAGGGTAAA
>JALYYZ010000062.1 GCA_030945985.1 Chloroflexota bacterium | reverse complement strand
CAATACACAAACAAAACAACCCCAACTTAGTTGGGACGGCACTGGATTGAGGAGCAAAGAATGGTGCAGACGGGTGTGATCGGCATCATAGGCGGGTCGGGGTTCTACGATATGGCCGGGATGACCGGCGTACAGAGCGTTGACATCGATACCCCTTTCGGCAAGCCGAGCGACCTGGTGGTTACCGGCAAGATCGCCGGGCGCGATGTTGCTTTTATTGCCAGGCACGGCAGAGGACATCTCATCAACCCGACCCACCTCCCTGCCCGCGCCAACATCTACGCTCTAAAGACGCTGGGTGTCACTCACCTTGTATCTGTCAGCGCCGTGGGCAGCATGCGCGAAGAAATAGAGCCTCTGCATATGGTAGTGCCCGACCAGCTTTATGACCGCACAGTGCATCGCCCGAGAACCTTCTATGACCACGGCTTGGTTGTGCATGTCGCCTTTGACCACCCATATTGCCCCCACCTGAGCGCTCTGCTCGCGGAAGCAGGCGAAGTAGCCGGGGCGACCGTTCATCGTGGCGGCACCTACATCTGCATAGAGGGGCCACAATTCTCCACCCGCGCCGAGTCGGTCGTATACAAGGGCTGGGGCATGTCGGTCATAGGCATGACGGCGCTGCCCGAGGCACGCCTGGCCCGCGAGGCCGAGATGTGTTATGCCACCCTCGCCATGGCCACCGACTACGATACCTGGCACTCCGAGCATGGCAGCGTCACTGTAGAGATGGTGGTGCAGACCCTCAACAAGAATGTGCAGCGTGCCAAAGATACAGTGGCGGGACTGGTGAGCCGCGTGGGCGCTACCCGCGATTGTGATTGCGGACAGGCGTTACAAAATGCCATCATGACAGCGCCCGAAACGATCTCCCCTGAAGTAAAAGAAAGGCTCAAGCCGCTTATAGGGCAGTATTTGACGTATGACCGCTAGACCAGCCTCAGTAATATCACAAGACACCAGTCCGTCGCCCATCGTGCGTGGGCCTGCTGTGCGCGCAAACAAACGAAGCTTCTGGAGCGTGCTGCGTGACCTGCGCTGGACCGAGTTCCGGCTGCTGCTTATACCATCTATACTAAGCATCGTCGGTATGCTCATGGTCATCCTGGTGCCTACAGGAGTAGTGCATTGGGAGGCGCGCGACCTCTGGATGAGCTTCCTCTTTATCGGCCTGATCTACGGTCTGCATATGTGGCTCAACTTCACCAAGCCGCACGCCGACCAGGTGCTCTTGCCGATCGTGGCTACAATCATGGTGGTGGGGCTAGTAATGATCCAACGGCTTGAGCCCGCGCTGGTAGCCAACAGCCAGGACTTTGTAGGCATCGCGCGCAAGCAAGTGATTTGGATCGGCACAGGCATGGTGGCTATGTTGCTGACTGTGGCCCTGGTGCGCGACCTCAACCTGCTGCGCAAATATAAGTATACGTTCGCGCTGGCGGGCCTCGGCCTGGTAGCGGCCACCCTGGTTTTCGGCAGCGACGCGGGCAGCGGCAGTGGGGTTAAACTCTGGTTCAATCTGGGCTTCTTCCAGTTCCAGCCTTCCGAGCTGCTGAAGGTGTTGCTGGTTATCTTTCTGGCCGGTTATCTTGATGACAAGCGCGATCTGCTTGTATCCCCTTACCGACTAGGCCGTCTGAAGCTGCCTCCCATCCCGTACGTAGCCCCGCTCATCATGTTGTGGGCTCTGGCCCTCGTGCTTTTTGTGGTGCAGAAAGACCTGGGGAGCGCGCTTCTTTTCTTCGGCATCTTTCTGGCGATGCTCTATATAGCCAGCGGGCGACCCTTCTTCGTGGTGAGCGGTCTGGTCCTCTTCTTTACGGCGGCCTACACGCTCAATACCGTATTCTCATCTCAGTTTACTCATATACAGAAGCGCGTGAACATCTGGCTCAATCCCTGGCCTACGGGTCAGGGCGACGGCTACCAGATCGTGCAATCGCTCTACGCCCTCGCATCAGGTGGAGTGCTTGGCACAGGCATCGGCTTCGGCTCGCCAGGGCGCATACCTGCCGTACAGACCGACATGGTTATCTCTGCCATAGGCGAGGAGATGGGCCTTGCCGGCACACTGGCCGTGGTGGCGCTCTTTATGGTGCTGGTCTATCGAGGCTACCACATCGGCATTATGGCACGCACCGGGTACGAGCAGTTGCTGGCGGTCGGCCTTACCACTATCCTGGGTCTGCAAAGTATTATTATCATTGGCGGGGCAATCAAGATGATACCCCTTACAGGCATCACACTGCCCTTTATCAGTTATGGCGGCTCCTCGCTGATTACCAATTGCGTGATCATCGGCCTGCTGTTACGTATTTCAGCCCCTCGCATGGTGGGCACGCAACGACTAGGAAGGCCATAGCGTGGCTCTATTCCGCAAACTAATTCGCTCTATTCTCTTACTGGTCAGCATTGCTGTACTCGGTTATGGAATAGTAAACGGCGCTATTCCGGCTTCCCCCACCGATCCCCCCAATGATAGCATATGGCTTCTCTCTTTGGCTGCCGCTTTCCCTATGCTGCTCGGCTGGGCCTGGCTCTCTATAGGCGGGGCAAACTTATCGGGACCGTATAACAAACCGAGTATGGACGCCCGCTTCCGGCGAAACGTGCAACAGGTGGGAGTATCACTTCTCGTTGGCTTTGCTCTGCTAACTTTGCATCTATTGCGCGAGCAGATAGTGGCCGCGAACTCCATAAAGGATACAACCGTGGTCACCGCCTCGGGCGCTGTGATCCAGGACCCGCGCAAGGTCCCTGCGGAGCTACGCGTGCGCCGAGGGAATATCTATACGGGCAGTGCAGACATGGTCATTGCCTCTACGGAGGTCATTTCACCATCGCGCTATGCTCACCGCATCTACCCTGAGCCTAACATCTCCTATCTTGCCGGTTACTACAACCCTACCATTTACGGTTCTGCGGGCCTTGAGTCTTCGTATGACAAATATCTGTCGGGTAGCGAAGTGCTTAACCCTCTCACCGAACAGCAGCGGCGCATATTGCACCGGCCCGTAGTAGGTAACGATCTTCATCTGACGATTGTGCCCGCGTTGCAGAACGTAGCCCAGGAGGCGCTTGGAAATCGTAAAGGCGCGGTGGTGTTGCTCGATGCTCAGAGTGGGGCTATTCTTGCCATGGCTTCTTGGCCGCACATCGACCCGCAACGGCTGTCGTTCAACCCCTATTTGGACGACTGGGGAGTCGAGAACAAGCGCGTTATCGACTACTACCAGAGCGTCCTCAACGATCCGAGCCGTCCTCTCCTGCTGAGCGCCACTCAGGGGCTATACCCTCCTGGATCAACCTTCAAGACTGTCTCCTCAGGGGCAGCCATCGATACCAATATCGCTCAGCCCAACACTGTTTACTCCGATACTAAAGGAACCGTGCAGGTAGAGGCGGGGGGCTACCTGCATCGGGACTGCTCGACCTGCCGTCCTGCTAATCATGGCCCTACCTTTAGCCTGGCGGAAGGCTATAAGTGGTCGCTCAACGTTGTCTTTGCTGAGTTGGGAGTGCAGATCGGCGCGAACAGGATGGAGGAATATGCCGGGCGCTTTGGGGTCGGTACTCGCTATGATATAGGTCTGCCGGTCGAGGTGTCGCGCCTCTCTTCTGATTCCAGCGAGCTTAACAGCCCGAACCTACTGGCTGCGACCGCCTACGGACAAGGGAAGGTACAGACTACGCCATTGCAGATGGCGATGGTGGCTGCCGTAGTAGCTCACGGTGGTGACCTTCCCGCTCCATACCTTGTTTCCTCAGTCACCGACCCCGACACGGGCAATGCTATATACCGTTTTGAGCCCCACACCTTGCAGCATGTGCTGTCGCCTCAGAGCAACGATACTCTACGCGCCATGATGCTTACCTCTATCGAGTCGGGTTGGGCACACTCGGCTGCTATACCGGGCGCCGTAGTCGGCGGCAAAACAGGCACAGCCGAGACAGGCAGGGGCACCTCTCACTCGTGGTTTATAGGCTTTGCAGGGCGTGACGCCAAGCGGCCACAGTATGCTATCGCGACTTTCGTCGATGAAGGTGGAGAAGGCACACGGGTGGCGCTGCCGCTGGCAAGAACGGTACTCGTGGCGGCTCTAGGCCAGAAGTAGTCGGTAAGATAAAGGGGCAGGCGCCTCGCAAGTGCAACTTCATGAACCTTTTAGCTTTTGAGAGAAAAACAAACAAATCAAAACACGGAGTGTTTTGATTTGTTTGTTTTTGGAAAGGGACGCTCTTTTCCCAAGAGGTCCATGAAGCTGCGCTAGGCGCCTGCCCCTTTATGTTGTAAAGTAGGAGATCCGGTTCCGGGGCCTATTTGGCTGTGGGAGCATCAACGTTCACCCTGGGCGCCAGCAGCTTTGGTTTGTCGTCGACCAGCAGGTGATATACCGTGCCCGCCAGCGCGGGCCACTCGCGCAGCTCGTTGTACTGGGTAGGATAGCTCTGGCGATCTGCTATCACGCCGACCGACTGCACATGCAGATAATTGCAGACGAAGAGCGCTCGAGGCAGGTGGAAGCGCTGCGTGACGAGCACCACGTCGGAAACGCTGAACACTTCGCGGGCACGGTAGCAGCTATCCCATGTGCTGAAGCCTGCATAGTCGGGCACGATGTCGGCCTCGGGCACTCCCATCTGTAGAGCCGTGTCGTGCATAGCTCGGACCTCTTCGTGGTTGCTCTCAGCGTTGTCCCCCGTCATCAGCAACTTGTCTACCTTCTTTGCTTTATAGAGATCCACCGCAGTAGCGATTCGGTCGTAGAGCATGGGTGAAGGGCCGCCCGACTTGTTCAAACCTGCCCCGAAGACTATCGCCACATGGTGGTGCCCCAACTGGGGACTGCTAGCGTCGAGTATCAGCTTGCTTGTTTGCGTATCTACCCAGAGGGTGAAACCCACCAGCGAAAGGCCGCCAAGCAGGAGAACGAGCAGCAAGCTCAGCAGCAATCTCCGCGCCAGGGTAACAATAGACCTCTGGGTATGCACCGGCTGGTGATAGGCCCACCGCCTGGGCCCCAACCTGGAGCTGTCTGATATAGGTACAGGCCGCGCAGCTACATACTTCTGCCGTGGAGCTTTGCTCACGTCTTCTCACTCTTTTTCACGCTGTTCCACACGGCGTCCATCTCCTCAAGCGTCATGTCGCGCAGCTTGCGTTTGCCGCCGACCACCTCTTGCTCCATTGCGGTGAAGCGCCCCAGAAACTTGTCATTGGCCCTGCGGAGGGCTTCTTCCGCGTTGATACCCATCCATTCTGAAAGGTTCACCAGGGCAAAGAGTAGATCACCAAGCTCTTCGCGTCTGCGTTCTGTACCCTCTTCGGCTTCGAGTTCCCCTAACTCCTCGCGTACCTTGCTAAGCACGCCGCCTATATCTTTCCAATCAAAGCCAACGCGTGCTGCCCGCACCTGCAACTGCTGAGCACGCTCCAGGGAGGGCATGGCGCGCGGCACGCTCAACAGGAGGCCGGTGCCTTCAAGACCTTGCTCCGCTGCATGAGCTGATTCGAACTTGCGGCCTGCCTTTGCTTTAGCCTCTCGCTCTCCTGCTTTGATGATCTCCCAGTTCTTGAGCACATTATCTGCTCCCGTGACCTCTACATCACCGAAGACGTGCGGGTGGCGTCTTATCAGTTTGGAGACAATGTGACCCACGACGTCGGAGAGGGTGAACTCTTCGTCTGACACAGCGAGCTGTGAGTGGAAGACTACCTGTAGCAGCAGGTCGCCAAGCTCCTCGGCCAGGCTCTCCGGATCGCCTGCGTCCATTGCGTCCACAGCCTCGTAAGCCTCTTCAAGGAGGTGGTGCTTGATTGAATCGTGCGTTTGCTCGCGGTCCCAGGGGCACCCTCCCGGACC
>JALYYZ010000058.1 GCA_030945985.1 Chloroflexota bacterium | reverse complement strand
TTGTACAAAGACATCATGACCCTGGCGGGTCACCACCAGGCATGAAAACGGCGGATTAACCGAAGGCGCTAGGGCCACAACCTGCCTATTTTTATATCAGTCGAGCTTAGACCCAGCGGTGCATCATCGCACCGTGCGGTACAATACATAGTTAGGATGCTACGCTTGTACCAAGCCGAACTCAATCTTGGAGGACCGAATCATGAAGGAAATGGCATACACGCTCGCCGCGTGGCGCGTGCTGGACGGTCGACAACAAGCGTTTATCAGCGCATGGAAGGACCTCGGAGAGGCCTTCAACTCGCTGTCCGATCCTCCCGGCAAGGGAGTTCTCATCCAGAGTACGTCGGACCCCACCCTGTTCTACTCATTTGTTCCATGGAATAGCATGGAAGCGGTGGAAGCCATGCGAAACGACCATCATGCCAGGGAGGGAATCAAAAGGCTCGAGGGACTATGCACGGAGGCCACGCCGGGGTCGTTTCACGTCGTCGCCGAATCGCCCTAGCAGAGTGCACTCTCAGCACTAAGCTCGACTTTGTACAAAAGTAAAATCCGATGCGCTACCGGCAGCCGGGTAACTTGCCGCCCAAAGGCGACTGCTACACACGGCACAATACCGCGCAACGGCTCTTGTTTTTGTGCCTGGGAATTATTTGACATGTGGGTTGCATCGGCATGTCAAATAATTCCCAGGCGTGGCGGCCCCTTGCCGGCGACCAGGCACGCAGCTACCGACCTGGGATCGTTCCGCTCGGTAAAATTGTACAAAGACATCATGACCCTGGCGGGTCACCACCAGCCATGAAAATGGGCATTCACACACCTGACCCCCTTGTTTGGACACCTATTTTCAGAGCAGTCGAGCTAAGGGGATAGCTGCCATACATCCACCTGGTCTGCCGGATAGCTGAAATCTGGGCTTCTCGGCACAAGCGAATGGAGTTTGGACTGCATCTCAGTGCGTTTCTCAGCGGTAAAGGCCCACCAGCGAATGATTATATACTTAACGTTCAGGTGTCGCAGTTCAGTAACACCGGCGCCATCTGAAACAGATGCCTTTGCAGGATCATCGGGACTGGTGGTGTCCAGCAGGTAGTGAACTGCAGGGGATTGGTCGAGGAGTGGGTAAGGAGGTTGGCGCGACAGGTAGCCCCCGATTATCGGCTTGCCATGCACTGTCTGATAAGCCATGTAGTCACCGAAGGGCCGCAGAGGTAGCTCAAGAAGAGCGAAGTTACCCGGCTCCGACGCTATCTTCGCGTAGATAGGGATGTTCCAACCTGGTGGGACCGTCGGAAAAGGCACGGACCAGAATTCAAAGATGATGATTGCCGGGAATAGCAGCGCCATGCCCGAGTACCTGCTCAAACCTACACGTAAAAACGTATGTGTACGAGGCATCGAGGTAGAGCGCAGAAGACGGGCGAGGGCATAAGCCACAAGCACGGCGAGGCAAAGCATCGTGAGTACAGCCAGACGAGCAGGCGTGCGCATTATGCTGAAAAGAGGTAAGCGATAAAGCAGCAGGTAGGGTAAAGGCACCGTTACACCGAAGAGTGTAAACTGTGTCTTGCCGAGCCACTGGAGGATAGGGCCGAGGCTGAGCAGCCAGGTGGCAAAGGCGGCGAAGGCCCAAAAGCGTACCTTGCGTTCACGCCACAGGATCAGAGACCCAACCACCGCCAGGAAGAGCACCGCGTAACCTGCTGACACCACCCGCTCGGACGTATTCTTTATGGGTAGGTATGGGCCAAGCGTGTTTACCCAGATAGCTATACTGTGCCCCCAGAGCGGGTGAAGCTCCGACGGGATGAAAGCAAGCATGGCGTCGGATGAGTAAACAAGGGTCTCCAGGGGAGCTTGCTGCGCGTACCCCTTGCGCGCCTCCTCTAGCGTTGGAAAGAGCACAGGCGACACCAGCAGGAAAGCCACGCCCGCGCCCACGAATAACCGCAAGGCGCCCTCCCTCCACCCCAGGTCTGCGACAAACTGCCTGCGCTCGGATGGCACCAGGAGTCGCCAACCCAGAAAGAGGCCAGTGAATATGGCGAGGAAAATAGCATAGAGCCAATCGGTATAAGCATTGAGCGCCAACAACGCTCCGGTGGCCATCGCCGGCAGCAAGGACTTCCAGCGCCCCGGCACGCCTCCGCTCGGCGTGTCGGCAGCCTTGAACAGGGAAAGCGCATAAAAGGGTATCCACTGCAAAGAGACCAGGTTCATATGGCCGAACAGGTGAGCAAAGTGGTACGGGCAGAAAGCAAAGACGATTCCACCGACAAAAGAAGGCCAGACGGCGCGCGCGAGGTAACGGCAAAGAAGGAATGTGCCATAACCCGCCAGGACAAAAGTCATCAGCAGGATTACATTGTAAGTGGCTATAAGGTTCAACCCCGCGAGTTGCAGGGGTATGCCGATCAGGCCCGCCGTGAGCACCAGGGTGTGGAAGTAAAGGTTAGCGCCATCAGGGTAGAACAGGAGGTTTGTATGGTAAGGGTTGGTGTGCTCGACCAGGAGCGCTTGCTTGACCCACCACAGATTCCAGATATGCTGCCAGGCGTCACCCCCGCCAGGTACCTCCGTGGACAGACGCAACCCGATAGGAAGGGTGAGCACAAAAGTTAGCAGGGCATAGCTTGCTAACACTGCCAGATGCGCACGAAGAGTTAGACGAGTGTGCGCCGTTGTATCTGACGGAGCCGAAAGGGCTGTTATCGAGGGATTCTCTCCACCGGGTACAGAGATCAAGAGAGAGGACTACCTGCTCTGCTTCTGGCGTCGGGCCTGTACCCGTGCCCGCAGCCTAGAGCCCACAAACAGAAGTAGACGCCACATGCGAGCCGATAATGTAGGAGGTCGGGGCACAAAACCTTCATCGAGGTCGGCCAGCGGTAAGGCATGAGGTTGAGTTGCCGGCTCCGGGGCTGCGGGAGGAGTAGCCACGTCAGGCTGCGCCGGCAGAGCCGAAGATCCTGCCGGTGGCTTTTGCGCTAATAGAGGCTGTGAGGCGAAGAAAGGGCCGGAGGACGTGGATGCATAGGATGATGCGGGGCCTGTCGGAAGTGAGCTCGAGTTCGCCACCATGGACGCCGCCAGCGGGCCGGTGACAAAAGCGGTGGTAGAAAGGCTATGTACGGCAGGCTCGTGATAAAGGGTAGTCTGATAGCGCACTCGACGCATAAGGGGCCTACCGATCAGGTTGGCGGCTCCTGCTACCGGAATGCCGAAGAGGGCGCCCCAGAAGCCTGCCACCTGGGCGCCCACCAGCATAGCGGCAACCACATACAGGGGGTGGATACCTATAGCTTTAGACATAATGCGGGGGCCAAGCAAATTCATCATGAGCGACTGCATGATGAAGAGCGCCAACAGTAGCAACCCCCAGGACCCTGCTTTATTGGGATCTACCAGGCAAACAAGTATCGGAGGGAGAAAAGCCACGAAGTTGCCGATCAACGGGATTATCATGGCAAGTCCGGCCACTATAGAGGCTATCACCACGTAGTTCAATTGGAAAGGAGGCATCATCATCACCACGGCTGTGAGGATTGCGTATACCAGGGCAAATACTACCTGGCCGCGCACAAAGCCGCCGAAGCTTTTCTCAAGGCTAAGAGCCACCAGGCGCGCTTCCTCTTGCCAGCGAGGTGGGAGTATCTGCGCGATACCCCCGAAAATTCGGTCTCCATCCTTCATGAAATAGAAGGAGAGGAGCAACACAAGTATCAACTGTAACGCCAGCGTAGCTATACTCTGCAGCAGCGTGAAGGTGTTTTGCAGGACATTCAGGGCGACACTCTGTGCCTGCCCTGCCAGATCGTTGTAGAACTTGTTTAGATCTACCTCCTTGACGCCCCAGCTCTTCAGAGTATCCTGCATCTGCCCAACCAGGATACCCACCTGGCTTATATAGTTTTCCTCATTGTTGCCGGTGGTAAGATGGCCTATCAGTTGGTTGACCTGGCTTGTTATAGGAGGGATGAGGAGAAAGCCACCGATTGTGAATACCAGGGCGAGCGCCAGGTAGACGAAGGCCACAGAGATGCCGTATGGCAGCCCTGCCTTCTTGAGCCGCCTGGCAACGGGGCTGAGTGTGAAAGCCAGCAACCATGAAAGAAAGAAGAGCAGTATTATGCTGGAAAACTGGATCAAGAACTGCCATAGCTGGCCCGCAAGCCATGCAGAGGCTATTATCACAAGCAGGACCAGTAACGTTTGCAGCCAACGATTGTTCTGCATGACACTCCTCTCCGCATGGTCCTCGGTTAGGACCTGCCTTTAGCGCAATTTGTTACCGCAACTGGTACAGAATGCGCCGGTCTGTCCTGTGCTGCCGCACCGTGGGCACGTCTCGCTTGTGTGCTGCTGAATGCCGCCCGACGCCGGCATAGGATCAGGTATATTTGAAGCCGGTATGTCTGAAACAGGCATATCGACATGGCGTGTCTCGCTACTCTGCATCAACCAGGCCGGCTCTGAGGTGGTGGCGGCTGTGTTGAGTTGAGTCGTGCCTTGCGGAGCTTCTTCATCAGGCTGTACCCGTGTGCGCGAGGGGAGATAAGTAGAGACGGGCATAGATGGTTCGGACGGGGGCCTCGACCCTGGTAAGGAGGTAAGAGGTAGGAGCGTAGTGCTGGGAGCATCCTCCTCAGCCGGGGCATTAACCGGCTCAGGGCTTCGTACGGGTGGTGTAATCGGGCCGGAGTAGGAGAAATTCGGCAATGCCGTATTCGGCGCGGCTGGGGTGACGTTGTACCTCGCAGTCGGCTCATCAAAGCGAGAGACCGACCTTGTGGCAGTGGACGTGACCGATTGCGGAGGCATGGCCGGCAGAACGGCTGCCGCAGGCTGCCAATTGCTTGCAGGGTTGGGTTGTGAGACAACTACCTGTGCGCGGCGTAGAGGCGCTACCAGGGCAAAGATACCCCCAAGCACGGCAAGAGCAACGGGATACCAACCTGACCACACCATAAAGCCGTAGCCGGTCTGGCTGGCGTAAATTGGGCTGGTCGGTTGGGCATTATCCAGGCTGACGTATATATAGCGCAAGAGCCAACCTGCCACTGCGGTACCATTGAGCAAACCAAGCACCAGACCCATAGTGCGTGAGCGCCCACGTACAGGCCCCTGTTGGAGTGCCCCACCCAGCGTATAACCGAGCACCAGCACAACGAGTACGAGGATAATAGCGCTCAAGAGGAACTGTATCCAACCCTGGGAGAGTCCACTGTAGAAGCTATATATGTCCCCTGCCCAGCGGTCAGACCATTGCTCGCTTATCAAGGCTGCGATAACGATAGACGCCGAGACAACAGCCTCGCGCCATCCCCCTCGAAGGGTGCCCATCAGGCCAAAGAGTATGGCGAGCCCTATTCCCAGTGTAGCTATTAGAATATCCGCAGAAAGGGTCATAAGAGATGTCACCTGAAACGTGCGTTATAAAAATGGGTAGAACCATGTCTACAGGGGCCCATTATATCATCTGGAATAGGTAGTGTCACATAAAGGCACAGGCGGAGCCATAGCCAACGGACGGGTCTGCCATTCCTGTACAATAATGCTATATAATAATGCTATGAAACTACGCCTATTGCTTGCTGCTGTCGCTCTTTGCGCTGCTTCTATAATCGGGACTCTCCTCTTCCTGCTCTTTTCTGCCTCCGTACCCCAGCAGGAGAAAGCCGCACCCGATCAGGGACGCCAGGTCGGCCTTGCTGCTCCGATCGCGGGGATGCCGAGCGGAGGCGTCACCACTTTAGCCACTCTGGCGCGTACTGCTATGCTGCTGGCAACGATTGATGCGCCGGGGCGTGACCTACCGGCACTCACCCAGCGCCTCAAACTGCACGGCAAAGTATCTATACCCGCCGTGGTGAATGCGCGCCAACCGAACTATAGTGTGGGCACCCGCCAACAATTCTATGTTGCGGACGTGACGAAGAGAACATATTTCAAGGTTCCATCCACGTTGAAGGTAGTCACGCCGCACGCCTACTGGTATGTGAAAGATGGATACGACGTAGATGCGGCTGCGCTTCAAGCATCTGCCGATCACTTTGAAAACAATATATATCCGACCGACAGGCGTGTGTTCGGCTCTGAAGCACAACCGGGCGTAGATAACGATGTGCATCTGAGTATACTTATTGCGCCCATACCAGGCGTTGGGGGCTACTTCTCGACCGCTGATACCTATCCACGAGTGATAAACCCATTCAGCAACGAGCGTGATATGATCTACATGGCTTCAGTGCCCGAGAGCCCAAGCGGCGCGCCCAGTAATTACTTCGAGGGTACACTGGCGCACGAGTTCCAGCATATGATCGAGTGGAACGTCCACCGCGACCGCGACGTCTGGTTAGACGAAGGCAACTCAGAGATAGCCATGTACATCAACGGCTATAATCCCGGTGGGGTAGATACCGCTTTCGCGCTCAATCCCGACACACAACTGAACGCCTGGGACGACCCTACGCGCAACAGCAATCATTATGGCGCGTCGTACCTTTTCCTCCGCTACTTGATGGACAGGTACGGTGGTGATAACGCTATTTCCCAGATTGTCAAAGGCAAGGGACTGGGTGTTGATGCGATAGATAGGGTAGTGAAGGCCGCAGGCAACCCGTCTGGCTTCGAGGGAGCATTTAAAGATTGGGTAATTGCCAACATATTGAACGACCCCAGCATAGCGGGCGGCAGGTACAGCTACTCCGAAGGTGGACGCGTGCAGGCAGCAAAGAGGGTCAACAAATATCCAGCAAGCCAGTCGGGCACAGCGCACCAGTATGCCGCAACCTACATCTCTATAGCCGGAGACCTCCTCAAATCAACGGTGACATTCAAGGGGAGCAACACCGTTCCCGTGCTGGGCGCGGACGCGCATAGCGGCACGAGCTATTGGTACTCAAACCGCCGCGATTCTGGTGACGCCTCGCTGACAAGAGAGTTGGACCTTACTCGAACGCGGCATGCGACCCTTCAGTTTTCGACCTGGTACGACATCGAGAGGCTCTTCGATTTCTCGTATGTAGAGGCATCGACTGATGGCGGCGCTAACTGGAACCTCCTGAACGGTAAATATACGACAACAGACAACCCTAACGGCACATCATTCGGGCCAGGTTGGACAGGGAAGAGCGGTGTTGGAGCTAACCAGGACGCCGACGCACGCTGGGTAGATGAGAGTATAGACTTGAGCGCATATGCGGGCAGAAAAGTACAGGTGCGCTTCGAATACGTAACAGACGAGGGCTACAACCGTCCGGGCATGGCTATAGATGATATCCGCGTCCCTGAGATCGGTTTCAGCGATAACGCAGAGAGCGATAATGGCTGGTCAGCGGCGGGCTTTGTCAGGGTCGGCAGCCGTATGCCCCAACGCTGGTACGTGGCGCTGGTTCAGAAGGGCAGTCCCAACGTCGTGCGTGAGATGACTGTGAATGCAAACGGTGTAGGCACCCTGGACCTTGCGACACTCGGCGGTAATACAGGCATACGAGAAGCCATCCTGGTAGTGGTGCCCCTGGCTCCTAAAACGACGGAAACGGCTACATACGCGGTAACGATCCAGAAGAAATAGATTTACCGCTACTGGCCCAGGAGCAATTCAACAATCCTACGCAGCCGCTCGGTCGGAACTTCCACGTCCGTGCGAAGGGTGCCCGTTTCAGGGTCCAGGTCCACATCAAGGATCTCATCGAATAGCTCTTGCTTGCGATAAAGCACATCCAGCACTCGCTGCTCTATCGTGTTGGCCGCGATCATATTGATCACGTTGACAGGGTTCGTCTGACCCAGACGGTGGGCGCGCCCTATACGCTGCTCTACTCTGGCCGGGTTCCAGGGCAGGTCCAGGTTTATCACGTAAGAGGCGGCTTGCAGGTTCAGGCCCAGGCCACCTGCGTCCGTGGAGATAAATACCATCGTCTGCGGATCGGTAGTGAACTGCTCGATCACACGCTGGCGGGCGCGCATACCGAGTCCTCCGTGCAGACGCACGCTCTTAGCGCCGGTCTTGGAGAGCGCATCCTGTGCGTGGCGCGTCATGCGCTCCCACTGGGAGAATATGAGCATCTTGTGCCCTTCGGAGACTATCTCCTCCACAAGGGCCGGCAATTCGCGGAGCTTGCTTGACGACTGGACTTCAGGATTAACCAATTGGGCTGCTGTAGCGCCCTCGCGTAACTTGGTCAGCAGGCTCAAGGCAAGCGCGCTTTGGGCGGCGTTCCACTCAGGGGTGCGCAGTAGCTGGGCAAGCTGCTTTTCAAGTGGGCGGTAGAGGCGCTCCTGCTCGGTGTCGAGCTCAAGCCAGAAATCGTTGTCGACACGCTCAGGCAGGTCTTGCAGCACGTCTGCTTTGCGGCGGCGCAGGAGGATAGGCGCGATAGCACGGCGCACTCCCGCCAGGTCTTTGTAGCCGATGATGCCGCCAAAATCGTCCTTGATGACATGCTGCGCCATGAACTGCCAGGGAGGACCGAGTAGCTTATCGTCGAGGAACTCCACGATGCTGTAAAGCTCTTCAAGGCGATTTTCGAGGGGAGTGCCGGTCAATACAAAAGCGAAAGGCCGTGGCAGATCTTTGAGCGCCTGGCTCGTCTTGGCACGCCAGTTCTTGATACGTTGTGCCTCATCGAGGATCACCAGGTCGGCGTTGAGTGCGCGCACATGGCCGAGATCACGCAGCACAAGCTCATAGTTGAGTATAGTGAAGAAGCTATCTTCCGCATATTGCTTCTCCCGCTTGGCCTTGCTGCCATTGATAACCGTGTAGCTCGCATCCGAGAAACGCTCTATCTCCCGCCCCCACTGGTATTTGACTGAGGCCGGGGTAATCACCAGCACCCGCTTGATACCATGCCATTCCTTGAGTAGTTCAGCAGCGGCTATAGCCTGGGGCGTCTTGCCAAGTCCCATGTCGTCAGCGAGCAGCGCTCTCTCCGTAAATGCCAGGAAGAGTGTGCCCACAGCCTGGTATGGATAGAGAGGAAGTTTGAGCAGGTCCAATCGCGCCTGCCCTGCCTCTACTTTAGCCAGCAGTTCACGCCGGCGGGCGTCACGCGCAGCTCGGTTGGTCACCTGTGCGGCGTAGTCATATACCTCCTGCTCAACCGTCGCCGTACCTCCAAACTCCTCAACGGCCTCAAGAAAGCGCTGCAACCGCTTGAGAAAGAGATCAGGCTGGTCCTCAAGCATGCCCAGGTAGGGCAGCAGATAATGGCTGACCACACGCAGCAGCCCAGGGTCGAGGGCATGGTCATAGACAGGTGCGGCCGTCCAGGTGCCGTCACCCACATAGCGCAGGGTGACATATACGGTGAGGCGGTTTATCTCCAGGAGGCGTGGCTTCGCGGTTCGCAACGCGCTGCCGTTCTTGCGCCTGATGTAGCCCAGCACAGATTCGACGTGCTTGCAGGTGCCGAGGTTGTTCGACTCGTAGTCAAGGCAAGAGCAGCGGTTGACGTGGTGCTCGGGGTTCGGATCCCGGATGAGCACATCATATTCGCGATTGTTCTCGCCGGTGATGCGATAGAGACCGAGGAAGTTGCTCTCAGGCTCCCCCCGCTGAGAGGGCGAAGCGTGCTCTATACGGAAGAACTCACGCCGCGCGCGGGTACGCCTCGCCTCGATAGCCACCTCGCGGGCGATCATCGTGCCGAGGCCACCGTAATCGTACTCAGGCGCGGACTCCGGTTTGTCGTCTACTTCTTCAGCGTCGGTGCGTTTGCGGGTGGTCATATTGCTTCTTCGTTTGAACGTTCAGTTGAATCCAGAGCCGATAGTCCGACGCGAAAAAAGTTCAACTGAGCCAGCACAGTGACGCCGGTGGGTTTTGCCAGGCTTGCTCGCCTCGGGATGGGTTATCCTCGCCCCAGTCAAGTGGCTGTCTAAGCCAGCCGCGTCGTACGGAACGGTAAGACATTCTGCTCTCCTTTGGGCATTGGCCGCACATCTGGTCCGAGGGTGTAACGGACCGCAACCAGGGCTGTCATATTACGCAAGAATAACTCCCTAGAGTATAATAGTACTTCCACTATCTTACAAAGATCAGAGTAAATAATGCAGCTTCCACCAACCTCTTGGGGAAAGAGCGCTTCTTTCCAAGAACAAACCAATCAAAACCCCCAGGGTTTTGATTGGTTTGTCTTCCTTTCAAGAGCCAAAAGGTCCATGAAGCTGCAATAAGAAGATGAGCAGGAGGCAAAACCTTTGCCCGAACCTAAGTACAAGTTAGCCATTTACAACACGCTTACGCGTGAAAAAGAAGAGTTCGTGCCTATAAAGCCTGGGGAGGTAGGCATGTATACTTGCGGCCCTACCGTCTACAATTATCAGCATATCGGCAATATGCGTACCTACATTTTTGAGGATGTGTTGAGGCGGGTGCTGCTTTACGATGGGTACAATGTAGAGCACGTAATGAACATCACCGATGTGGGCCATCTCACCTCCGATGCCGACGAGGGTGAGGACAAGATGATCAAAGCGATGCGACGCGAAGGCAAGACGCCCTGGGACATCGCGAAGTTCTATACAGACTTCTTCCTGAAGGACCTCGACCGGCTGAACGTAATGCGTGCCAGCGTTATATGCCCCGCCACAGAGCACATTCAGGAGATGATAGACCTCGTGCAATGCCTCTTCGACAAAGGGCACGCCTACCTCATCTCGGACGGTGTTTACTTCGATATAGCGACCTTCCCTGCATACGGGCACCTCTCCAGGCAATCGCTGGAGAGCAATGAGGCGGGAGCCAGGGTCGAGGTAAATGCCGAAAAGCACAACCCTGCCGACTTCGCGCTCTGGAAGATCGCGAACCCCAGCCATGCCATGCAATGGGACTCCCCATGGGGCAGAGGCTACCCCGGCTGGCACATCGAGTGCTCGGCCATGTCGATGAAGTACCTTGGCGAGACGTTTGACATACATTGCGGTGGGGTAGACCACATCCCCGTGCATCACGAGAACGAGATCGCACAGAGCGAGGGCTGCACAGACAAACCTTTCGTGCGCTACTGGGTACATGGGGAGTTCTTGCTAACTAATAATCAAAAGATGAGCAAGAGTGCAGGTCAGGCAGGCGAGAAGCGCGACATGGGTGAGGGCATCGAGCCGCTAAACCAGGGCGGTGGCGGCTTCTTCACCTTGCAGACGCTCGTTGACTCGGGTATCGACCCGATGGCTTATCGCTACTTCTGCTTTTCGGCCAAATACCGCGCTCAACTGAATTACACCGATGAGGCGATGCAGGCATCGGCCAAAGCGCTCTCGAACCTCTACGACTCTGTTGTCAGGGCCGTACGGGCGCAAGAAGCAGGGAGTGCAAACGAGACAAACCAGGACGGGCATGAATGGCAGCAGCCATACAGCGACAAGTTCGCGGCCTCGATCAACGACGACCTGAACATGCCGGGGGCACTGGCTGCCATGCATGAGCTGATAGCCGAAGCCAACAGGCGCGAACAGCCTGCCGCCATACTCCCGATGCTTTACGACTGGGACAGGGTGCTCGGACTGCGCCTGCGAGAGCGGGCTGAGGAAAGGCTCTCTGAGAAGCTCGAACCGGAATTGCAGCAGCTTATTGACGATAGACAAGCGGCGCGCAAGGCTCGCGACTTTGCCAGGGCCGACGCCCTCCGCGCCCAGCTAAGGGAGGCAGGAGTGGAGATCGAAGATACTTCGGGCGGTATACGCTGGAAGCGGGTGGTTACCGCATGAGGATACTCCTCACTAACGATGACGGAGTAGACTCTGAGGGGCTACTAGCCCTTAAAAAGGCGCTAGAGGGCAAGCACGAAACTACCGTGCTTGCGCCTGACCGCAACTGGTCCATATCGGGGCACATGAGAACTATGGATAAGCCCCTGCGCGTCACCGAAGTAGTGTTGCGCGACGGCAGTCCTGCCTATGCCTCCGACGGCAGTCCCGCCGATTGCGTGGCCCTGGCCGCTCTCGGTCTCTTTGACAAGCCACCCGAACTTGTAATTTCAGGTATCAACCACGGCAACAACCTGGGCGATGACATAACCTACTCGGGCACGGTGGCCGCTGCCATGGAGGGTGTTATTTCCGGCATACCCTCTATAGCCGTGTCGATGGACGTCACACCCAACTGGCCCACCGAGGTGGGAGCCATGTTCACAGCACGGCTGGTCGAGCAAATAGTGGAGCGAGGTCTCGCCAAAGATATACTGCTCAACGTGAACGTGCCTAACCTGCCGCACGACGAAGTTAAGGGAGTAAAGATCACTCGCCTCGGTAAGCGGGTATACGACGATGAGTTGCTGGTGCGACAGGACCCCCGCGGCCGCAAATATTACTGGATTGGAGGCACAAACGTCACCAACCATATCGAAGAAGGCACAGATGTGGAGGCCATTGAACAAGGATATGTCACAGTAACTCCTATTCACATGGACCTCACCAATCACCGCCTCCTGGATATGCTGAGATCGTGGGACCTTCGCTTCTAACATGTCAGATCAAGCTCCTCATGCTCCCTCCCAAGAACCCACATTACGCGCATTCCTTGCGATAGAGCTTCCACCTGATGTGTTGGAGATATTGTTGCGTACCCAGTTGGATATAAGATCGCGGTTGGAGAACGTTCCACGGGCGGTCAAGTGGACCAGGCCGGAGGGGATACATATTACCCTGCAATTCCTGGGGGATGTGCCTGAAACTCAGTTGCCGTTTATACAAGAGGCACTGTTTGATGCATGTAGCAATCACAGGCGCTTCACCCTCAACGTCGGCGTGCCTGGGGCGTTCCCAAACTCGTATAAGCCCCGCGTGCTCTGGGTGGACCTTGAGGGAGAGATCAGCGCGCTAAAGGATCTGCAACACTCCGTAGAGCAAAACCTCGGTCGTGTAGGCTATAAAGCCGATAAGCCGTTCAGTCCGCACATGACGCTTGGGCGGATACGCCAGGGAGCACGGCGCGAGGAGATCGACGCCGTCGCTGCCGCCCTGGCAACTTCAAGCCACCGGAGATCGGAAGAAAGAAATATCCAGGTTACTCATGTCAGCCTCATGAGGAGCAAGTTGGGAGCAGGAGGCGCCGTGTACAGCCAGCTCTTCTGGGTAGAATTGAAATGAGCTACACAACCAGGCTCAGATTCACCGCCATCGTGCTGCTGGTTGCCCTTATGGGTTCACTGCTCGGCGCAAATTGGGAAAGAGCAGGTCATGCCATGAGCCTGCCGGCTCCCTCAGAGGGCTTTGCTGCCACACCCATTGGAGCTGTTTGGCAGCACGACGATGGTCAGGTAGCATCGGGCAGGGTGCAGCGGGCGTGGCTATGGGGGCCCGGACCCTTTTATACTAACTACGAGCCCTTCGCTGACACACCCCAGCATACGCACCTTGTACAATATTTCGACAAAGGACGCCTCGAGGTGAGCGATCCACCCTCCGCAGGCGGCGTCACAGCGGGTCTCCTCGTGAAAGAAATGGTCACAGGAGATGTGGAAGTGGGAGGAGGCCGGCTATACAGGCTTGGCTCAGCGAGCGTGCCGGTAGCGGGTGATGCGGGCAACACAGCTGCGCCCACCTATGGGGCCTTTGCAAAGCTCACAGGCAAGGCCCAGAACAGCGGAAGCACGCCCGTCATTCAGCAGCTCGACGCCAAAGGGCAAGGGAGTACAATTGACAAAGCACCCATGCCTGTAACCCTGGGCCACTGGGAAGAGGCGTCGGGGCATAACTGGGCCGACATTTTCTGGCGCTTTGCCACAGATCCAAACAGACCCGCCTCTTTCAGCTGGCTCACTACTCTGGGCTATCCAATCAGCGAACCCTACTGGGTGCAGGCCCCTGTGGCCGGACGTAATACCACGCTGCTCGTGCAGTTATTCGAGCGTCGTGTGCTTACTTTCAACCCATCCAATCCATCAGCTATGCAGGTAGAGATGGGCAACGTGGGTCGGCACTACTATAGTTGGCGCTACGCCGACCAGCATCAGTCGAACCCCGGTGCCAAGTACAACGTCAGCATCACAGTGGGCCGGGCTCCTGTACGAGCCACCTACGTCGATGAAATAGTGAGCCTCACCAATACCACCCTCCATCCACTTAGCACCGTGGTGCTGCACGCACCCTGGAGGCACTGGGATGGAGTGCTCGATGTACAAGCGGCTACCATGGACGGCGTGCCCGCACAGACGCACTGGCTGGAGGGTATAAACATGGAGGTGATGTTGCCGAAACAGTTGCAGCCAGGCGGCCACACCCAGTTGGAGTTGAAGCTCTCGTTGCGCCCCAGACCGGTGGGCGGGCGCACAGGGTACGACCGCGACAACGATATACTCACGCTGGGTGATATGTTGCCCACCGTCGTGCCGTGGCAAAACGGCGGGTGGCAGATTTACCCCTACTCCGACCTGGGCGACCTGGGATACTATCTCACAAGCGATTATGACGTGCAGATCAACTCCACTGGAGGCGAGAAACTCATAGTTGGGGGCACAGGTCCGATTACTTCTGTGGATAAAGCGCATACAAGCTGGCACTTCAACGCGAGTGGCGTGCGCGATGTGGCCTACGTAATATCGCCAAACTTTGTAGACCCTGCCGCCGATGCCTCGATGACCAGGCAGGTAGGCAAAGTACAGATACTCGCCTACTTCCTGCCTGGGCACCGCTCGCAGGCGCAGAGGCAGCTTGATCTCGTGAGCCCTGCATTCGATTGGTTCAGCAAGAATATAGGACCCTATCCATACAACAGCTACACGGTCGCCGAGATGGGCGTGCCTCTTGAGAAGACGGACGACTATGCACAGGAATACCCGATGTCCTATTATATACCGACGAACTGGCTCAATCTGGGCACCACACCTGGAGCCTGGACATGGTACACTCCTGTTCACGAGACTGGGCACCAGTGGTTCTACTCGGCGCTAGGCAACAACCAGCTTACCGATCCCTGGCTCGATGAGGCAATGACCACCTATGTCACCACAGAGTATGTGCGGGCCAACTTCCCAGGCCTCTACTCCGAGGCTTATTCTTCAATGACCAGTGGGGCGACGGGCGCGCGACCTGTCTCGTCCGGGGTCTACAGCGGATTCATTAACGAGAACCAGTACAGCGCCACGGTGTATGATGGAGGCGTGCAGATGCTCAACCGGGTACGGCAGAAGATGGGAGACACGGCATTCTACAGCGCCGTGCGCGACTATTATGCCCGCTTCAAGGGCAGCCAGGCAACCCCTCGAGACCTGACGCAGACGTTGCAGGCGCATACCTCAGCCGATCTGGAGCCGATTTTTGCGCAGTACCTCGGATTCTAGGGTGCGAAAACCAAGCAACGGAAGCAGAGGAAAGATAATGGGTCACACAGCATAGTGGCAGGCGGCACGAGCAGTTCAAAAGCAGGTATTCTAAATTCAAGATGGCTGCGCGGCGCCCTGGGAGCAGGCGTTGTGCTCCTGGTTCTCTTCTTTTTCGGTCGCGCGCTTCTCGACCAGGCGCCCGACATGTTACGCTATCACTGGGAGCTTGACCCGACCTACCTCGCCGTGGCGTTTGTGCTTATTATTGTGCGGGGGCCGCTGGGCGCTTACGGCTGGTGGGCTATCATGCAGCAGCTAGGCTGCAAGCTCCTCTGGTGGCGAAGCGTACGCATCTTATACTACTCGGCAATGGCGGGCTATCTGCCTGGAGGCATGTGGCACGCCGTGGGGCGCGTTTACCTGGCAGAAAAGGAGGGTGCTCCCCGCTCCGTGACTACCGTGAGCGTCGTTATCGAGTCGGCATTGAACACCCTCGCAGCTTCTATCGTGGCCCCTCTCAGCTTGATCGCGTGGCGAGACTTTCCCGTATGGACCGCTGCTATTGCGTTTGCCATACTGCTGGGTTTCGTGCTACAACCGCAAGTGCCCTTTCGCTTCCTTAACTGGGCGCTCGTCAGAGTTGGTAGGCAGCCCCTCGATATAAAGCTTTCGCCCAGGGATATGCTGCGCCTCCTCTGGCCCTACGTCGTGAACTGGCTGCTTTTCGGCATAATGTCGTTCGCCCTGGTTGCGGCCCTATATCCGAAGCTGCCGCTTGAGTATGCGCCCGTACTCGCAGGCGTCTTCACGGCGGCGTGGCTGATAGGCTACCTGGCGATATTTGTGCCGCAGGGACTGGTAGTGCGCGAAGCGATAATGATTAGCTTTATGACAGGTTTCGCCGGTATGCCTATACCTGTCGCCACAGCGGCCGCCGTCTTGTCGCGGCTGTGGTCCATTTTCGGCGTGGCGATATGGGGGGCGATTTCTACGCGCCTATGACGTTGCGCATCTTGCACATCATATATGACGACATAGGCAACCCCTGGGTCGGCGGGGGTGGAGCATTCCGCACCCTGGAGATTTATAGCAGGATGGCAGCGCAGGGCCATAGGGTACAGGTGGTGTGTGGGCGCTATCCTGATGCTCCGACGAGGGAAACCCGCAAGGGTGTGTACTACAGGCGTGTAGGTTATCCCAAGCAATATCTGCTAAGCCGGCTAACGTACGTAGTAGAGGCCGCGAGGTTGATAAAGCAGGGGGGCTATGATATAGTCATCGAGGATGTGTCGCCTTTCTCGCCCGTTGGTTGCCCACTCTGGAAGCCACGCCTTGTGCCTGCTACAGCCAGTGTGCAAAACCTTTATGGGGGGCATACTACGCGTAAGTACGGCATGCTAGGCTGGGGGCCGCGCCTCGTCGAGAAGCCGCTCCTGGGACTCTTTACCAACTTCGTCGTAAGCTCCGAAGATGCCGCCCGCCGGTTACGCGAGCGGTTGGGCTCTCGTGCAAACATATGCATAGTAGGCTATAGCGCCGGCGAGCTATTCTTCCAGGCGGGTGAACAGGAACAATCAGGTAGACGCAATTACATCCTCTCCATTGGACGGATCGATGTTTACCAGAAAGGACTCGATAGGCTGGTGTCGTCGTTTGATAAGGTTGCCGAGAGGCTGCCGGGAGTGGAGTTGCTGATCGCGGGCGGTGGCGCCGAGTCGCAGATGGCGAACCTGCAGCGGATGCTCAAAGAATCAAAGTACTCCAAGAGGATAAAGTTGCTGGGGCCTGTGGGGCAGCAGGAGGCGGCACGGCTGATGAGAGATGCTCTCTTCGTTGCTATACCGTCTCGATATGAGACGGGACCCATCACAGCTCTGGAAGCAGCGGCAGCAGGTACGGCCGTTGTAGGCACGCGCATCGAGGGGCTGCGGAGCAACGCTCCACAATATCCTCGGGCGCATGGTATGCTGGTGAATGAAGATGATAATCCCGCGCTCGTTGGAGCCATGCTAAAAGTAGCACAGGATGAGGAACTGCGGCGCGACATGGGTAGACGTGGGCGCGAGTGGGTGAAGCAATTTACATGGGACGCGCTCGCCGAGGCCCAGCTACAATTTTATGAGGAGATAGTCAGCCGGAGAAGAAGAGTGAAATGATACTGTTCATAACGCGAAAACACCCTCCTTCGGTCGGCGGAATGCAGAAGCTGAGCCAGAGCCTCACCAAAGAGGTGGGGCACCTTACTCCCACGACCACTATCTATTGGGGCGGCTCGACCCTCTTCCTCCCCTTTTTTATAGTGTATGCCTTTATGCGGGCTCTATTCACCGTGCCCCGCGCAAACCATGTCGAGTTGATACACCTCTCTGATGCCCTCCTGGCGCCGCTCGGCCTCGCCCTGCGAGCATTATTGCGCGTGCCGGTGGTGGTAACCGTGCATGGGCTGGACGTGACCTATTCCAACCGGCTATACCAATGGCTTATCCCTCGCTGCCTGCGCCGTATGGACAAGATTATCTGCGTAAGCAGTTACACCCGCCAGCAGTGTATCAGGCGAGGAGTACCCTCTTCACTGTGCGAGGTAGTGCCCAATGGCGTCAACATGCCCGAGTTCGCCGACCATTTCTCACCCCAAGGGATGCGCAACCTGCAGTCGGCAGCGGGCAATATGCTTCGTGGCCGCAAGGTGCTGCTAACGGTCGGTAGGCTGATCGAGCGCAAAGGCGTTGTACACTTCCTCACCGAGGTTATGCCCCGAATTATGGCCGTGCGCAAGGATATTTGCTACTTGATCGTGGGCGAGGGGCCCCAACGCGAGCTGATCGAAACGCGCATAGCTTCTCTACACCTGGAGCGCAATGTAGCTCTGCTTGGCCGTGTGGACGACGACACGCTACGTGCGGCTTACCACCTGGCCGACCTGTTCGTGATGCCCAACATACCTGTGCAGAACGATATCGAGGGCTTTGGGCTGGTGGCACTCGAAGCGGCGGCGGCCGGCCGCTATGTCGTAGCCTCACGGCTCGATGGTATTCCCGAGGCGATCATATCAGGGCAGAACGGTACCTTGCTCGATCCTTTGGACAGCCGGGCGTTTGCCAGCACCATACTCGATCTGCTGAATGACGACGAGCGGCTCAGGGAACTTGGATATAAGGCACGCGATTTTGTGGAAAGTCGTTACTCCTGGGACATAGTGGCAAAAAGATACCAGCAGGTATTTCTAAGAGTGATCGAGCAGCACAAAGAGCAAGCCGGACCTCCGCCCGCACGCCAACCAGGACAAAAGTGAGCAAGACCGGCAGGCATCGCTCACGTATAGTAATCCTGGGATGGTATGGCAGCAGCAACACAGGGGACGAGGCCGTGCTGCAAGCCGTGGTGCAGTCGCTCCAGGCGAGTGGCTATAACGACCTCAACGACCTCCTCGTGCTTTCCACTGAGCCACAGAAAACCTCGGCATGGCTGGGAGTGCCAAGCGCCCCACGCGGACTTACGCCAGGCAGCATAAAGGCTCTGTGGGGAGCAAAGGCATTGGTGCTGGGAGGCGGAGGGCTCATACAGGATAGCTCCAGCGTCTATAACCTGCCTATCTACGCGCTGTACGTAGCAATAGCCAGGCTAAGAGGCCTGAAGGTGGTTGCATGGGGCCTCGGCGTCGGCCCACTCAGGACGCCGTTGGGACGAGCATTGGCCCGCTTCATTTATAGCAGTGCCGGCTACTTTAGCGTGCGTGACGAAATAGCAGCGATGTGGCTTGCAAGGCTTGGAGTGCCCCCTGACAAGGTGATGATTACAGCCGATCCTGCCTTTCTGATCAGAGCCGAACCCGTGCCACCGGACAGTGGGGGCGTCTCACGCATCGGGTTTTGTATCAGGCACCCGGTCCACGATAAGCCTGGTCTCAACCTTCAGTATCTCCTTCCTGTCAGCTTGCGCCACCGCCTGAGAATTGGCGGTGGAGATGACGGAAGCAAAGATGAGGCTTTTGTATTCGCCCTGGCGCGGGCGATCAGGCTATGCACTGAAGAGATAGGCGCGAAAGTTGTGCTGCTGCCTTTGTGGCCGGGCCGTGATGACGAGATAATCAGGCGTGTGGAGGCTAAAGCCAGGGAGCTAGGAGTAGGCGAGCAGGCAATAGAATGGGCGCAGGTAGAACCTACACCCGGTGCTATCCTCAACTATATCGGGAACCTCGATATGCTCGTCAGCATGAGGTTGCATGCTTTGATCTTCGCCGCAAACAAGGGTGTGCCGGTGCTCGCCCTCTCATACGTGGGCAAGGTGAGGGGCTTGATGAGGATGCTGGGTCAGGAGAGATGGGTGATCGAAGTAGAAACGCGTACGCCGTCAGCCGAAGAGTTAGAGATGAAAATCAACCTGCTATGGCACGACCGCGCCGCGCAAGGACAGGCGCTGAAAGAGGCAGCGCGCAGGGCAAAGGCCAGAGCTTCTCAAGATGAGCTACGTATTGCATCGCTTCTTGGAGAGTGAATAACCACACCTGTGGCGACATACAAGCAGAGCGGCGAGTATCCGTCAAGCAACAGCACGTTACTCTCCAGAGAGT
>JALYYZ010000056.1 GCA_030945985.1 Chloroflexota bacterium | reverse complement strand
AGGGTTAGACCGGATATAAGGCCGGTAGCCGTGTCAGGTCCCCCATAACGGTTGATCATGTACAGCACCAGCAGAATTACCACCGCCAGTGCGATCCAGATACCTCGATTGCGCGTGATGTAAGCAGTCATAGTTCGGAGCATGTGGGTTATTGATATGATAGAAAATTCAGGATCACTAGTTCGAAATTCTGCCTAAGCCGCTCCCAGGTAGCGGGTGATAGTTGCCTGGTCCCCTACAAGGTCGGCCATGAGCCCCGAATGCACACTCCGCCCATCATCGAGGATGTAGTAGCAGTCTGCCAGTTGCGAGGCCATACGGAAGTTTTGTTCCACGAGCAGTACGGTCATCTGCTCGGAGAGCCTGCGCAGCGCCGCCACTATCCCCTCGATGATGATGGGCGCTAGCCCTTCGCTGGGCTCATCAATAAGAAGAAGGCGATTATCAGCTACAAGGGCGCGCGCTATCGCCAGCATCTGCTGCTGACCGCCCGATAGCTGCCCGCCATGCAGTTTGTAGAGTCGGTTGAGGTCGGGAAAGAGGTCGAAGATGAGGTCAATCTTGCGAGCCAGGTCTCCCTTGCTGCGCTCTGCGATCTTGAGGTTCTCGTCTATCGAAAGATCGCGAAAGATCGCGCGGTGCTCCGGCACGTACCCTACACCCAGAGCAGCCACATTATAGGGTGGGATCCCCTGTATCTCGCGGCCGGCGAAGACAATGCGCCCAGTGCGTGGCGACAGCAATCCCATTATGGATTTGAGAGTGGTAGTCTTGCCCGCCCCATTGCGCCCCAGGATAGCGGTGATGCTCCCCTCGGCCACCTCTAGCGACACTCCCTCAAGGATGTGAAACTGCCCTATAAAGGTGTGTATCGAGTCTACGCTCAGCAAATTAGTCATAGCTGCCGCCCAGGTAAGCGCTTTGGACGGCGGGGTTTGCAGCGATCTCGGTGGGTGCCCCTTCAGCCAGCACCCGGCCCTGGTGCATTACGGTGATGCGGTCAGAGACGTTCATCACGACCTGCATATTGTGCTCTACCAGCAAGATAGTCTTGTCGCCCCTCTCGCGTATGCTGCGAATGATGTCGAGCAGCATAGGCACCTGCTCGGAAGCCATGCCTGCGGTCGGCTCGTCCAGGAGCAGCACCCTGGGGTTCGCCGCCAGGATTATGGCGAGCTCGAGCTTGCGCTTGTCACCATGTGGGAGAACAGAGGCAAGCATGGGCGCTTTCTCTTCGAGGCCGACCTGCCTCAGCGCATCCAGAGCCTGCTCCTCGTACTTGTGAAAGCGCGTAGCCCGCGACCAGAGCTTGAGGCTGTCATGCCCCAGCGCCTGGGCCGCCAGACGGGCGTTTTCCACTACCGTTAGGTTCGGGAAGACATTGGTGATCTGAAACGAGCGGCCAATGCCGAGGTGCGCCATCCTATGTAGAGGCAATCCGGTGATGGGCTTCCCCTCCAGGTAGACACTGCCCGAGGTAGGCTTGATGTAGCCGCTTATCAGGTTGAAGAGCGTGGTCTTGCCCGCACCATTCGGCCCGATCACCGAATGGAGCGAGCCTCTCTCCACATGGAGATCCACGCCGTCCACGGCTCGCAGCCCGCCAAAGTAGCGGCTAAGGCTGCGCGCTTCAAGAAAAGTGTCAGTCATTGAGTTCGTATGTCAAAAAGCATGGGCAAAGAGGGTTCCCTTCGGGGGCGCGACGGTCAGGGTCACAGATTAGGAAGCGTTGCTCCCACCCTGCGATCCCCGACCGTATGCCTCTGATGAATCTACTTAGCGCACCTGTTCAACTCAGCCGGCACAGCGCACGGCGGAGCTGTTTGCTCAGGTGTGAAGCGTTTCACAAGGTCAAAGAACTTGTAATCGGGGTCTTTGATGTTCTTGAGCTTGAGGAGCAACATCTCCTGGAGCAATACATGATCACTGGCGCGTATCGTGTAAAAGCCCTTGGGGCCGTCCAGCTTCATCCCTTCGAGGGCAGCAATCGTCTTATCGGCCGAAGGGTCGCCACCGTTAGCTTCCAGCGACTTGACTACCATCTGGGCCGCCAGGAAGCCTTCCGCAGTAAAGAGGTCGGGAGGGCTGTTGTACTTGGCCTTGTGGTGCTGCACCAGCCAGTTGTTCACGGGGTTGTCCCACATCGTGTAGTGGTAGATGCCCAGGCCAACCGAGCCGACCGCCTCGGCGTAGCCTTTGGCTAGCGTCTGGTTGTCACCAAAGCCGGTGACGACAGACATCTGATCGAACACGCCCAGTTTTGTCATCTGCTGGAAGAGTGGGGTGAAGCCCGCGCCCGCCCAGGTAACGATCACCACATCAGCTTTCGCGTCGAGTATCTGGTTGATGTAAGATGTGAAGTCTGTCGTATCCAGCGGAGCGAAGATCGTGCCCAGGCCATCTGCTGTATCGTTAGCAGTGAATTGGCCGCCTCCGGCTTTGATTACACTGTAGAAAGCCGCTGCCGAGCCGCGCCCAAAAGCGTAGTCCGGGGCGATCTGCACAAACTTTTTACCGAGGCCAAGTGCAGCGGAACCGATTGTGAGGGCGTCCTGCACGCTTGTGCGCCCGGCGCGGAAGGTATAAGGGTTGAAGCTCTTACCGGTGAGGTCGGGTGAGCCTGCGGCTATGGCGATGAACGGAAGTTTGTTCTGCGCAGCCAGACCGGAAACCGCCAGCGCAACGCCCGAGCTTGGCGCACCTACAAGTATTTTAGCGCCGTTCTGCTCGATCAATTGCCGGGCAGCGGTAACGCCCTTGTTCACATCACTCGCCGTATCCTGAGTGACCACTTTGATGTCGTGGCCCATCACGTTATTGGTGCCGCCCGTAGCATAGTCGAGGCCGAGTGTGAAGCCACGCTCCAGCATTGGGCCGTACACCGCCAGCGAGCCGGAGTCGTCGGTTAGCATACCGACGGTGATAGGCGCACCTGCCGCCGCGTGCTTTCTGTTGTAGTCGAAGCGTCCTAACAGCGAGAGAAGCACCTCACTGGGCTTGCCCGCGTTCTCAGGGTGAGCCTCGAATACTGCGCGCTCGAAATATTGCACCGTGTAGGTCTTGCCATCTGTGAGGTTGCGCTCCTGAAACTCGTCGGTAAGGGGGTAGCCCTGCTGAGCCAGACCGCCGTTCTTCTCCCAGTATGTGCGGAACTTGCCGCCGACAACTTTGGTGGTCTTGTCGAACTTCAGCGGATTATCGGCGCTGGTCTTCTGATCAGGCACGCCGTTTGGGTGGTAGCGGTTCAGGCTAAAGACGCCCAGCAGAGAGAGGAGCACATCGTAAGGAGCCTGATTTTCGGGGTGAGCCTCGAATACTGCGCGCTCGAAATATTGCACAGTGTAGGTCTTGCCGTCTGTGTCGTTCTTCTCCTGCATCTCATCAGAGATAGGGAAGCCCTGCTGCGCAAGTCCTCCGTGAGAGTCCCAATAGGTCAGGAACTTATCTTTTACCGATTTACCCGTCTCCGGGAAGGTGCGGGAGTTGCTTTGCGCATGGCTGACGCTCATGCCCATAGCGGGAAAGACCGACAGCATAAGCATAGATGCTGTAAATGCAGGTAGCCACTTTGACGTGGGCTTGGTCATTTGGGTTCTCCTTTGATGGCCATTGTTAATTGTAATCGTCGTCCCGGCGACGGGTGCTGCACAAAGAGAGAGAAGAGGTTGCTCCTTGCCGCAGGGAGACATATCTATACCATAGAGCTATGGCGAACCGGCTGCAACACTTGGGTCCTGCACTCTACCAGATAGTCGATTGTTACATGCAGAGTTTGTCTGCCCTCACCCCCTTCCTCTAAGCAGATGCCTGCTAGAGATTAGCCAAAATGCACGCGATATATTACTACGCTATCTAAGACAGATTTCCCTGAGCATAGCACCCATACGCCCTTCGCCAATGGCATAGAGCTGTTTGCAATACTCGCT
>JALYYZ010000051.1 GCA_030945985.1 Chloroflexota bacterium | reverse complement strand
CCTCCAGACTGTGGCTGGCGTGCTGCGTGGTAAGACTGTACACCCTGACCTCTCGTTTGGTGTGACGCCGGGTTCGCGTCAGGTATACACCATGATCGCTCGCTCAGGCGCACTTGGCGACCTGATAGAGTCGGGCGCACGTATACTCGAGTCGGCTTGCGGACCGTGTATAGGGATGGGCCAGGCGCCTTCGTCGGGCGCGGTGTCGATACGTTCCTTCAACCGCAACTTTGAGGGCCGGTCCGGCACTCCCAATGCTAGCGTCTTTCTCGCTTCGCCTGAAACTTGCGCTGCATCGGCGCTCACCGGCGTCATCACCGACCCACGAGAGCTTGGCCCTCGGCTCAGCGTTCCTGTGCCTGAAAAGTTCCTGGTCGAAGATAACATGATTGTGCCGCCCTCCACCCACCCTGAGTCTGTGGAGATCGTGCGTGGACCCAATATCAAGCCGCTGCCGATAAACAAGCCTATGGAAAACAGCGTCTCGGGCCAGGTACTTCTCAAGGTGGGCGACAACATCACAACCGACCATATTATGCCGGCAGGCGCTAAGATCCTGCCCCTTCGATCCAATATACCCGCTATCTCGGAGTACGTCTTCGAGAAGGTAGACCCTTCGTTCGCCAGCCGCGCCAAGGCTGCCGGCGGCGGCTTCGTAGTAGGCGGTAGCAACTACGGGCAGGGCTCCAGCCGCGAGCATGCAGCCCTCGCGCCTATGTTTCTCGGAGTAAGGGCCGTGCTTACAAAGAGCTTCGCCCGTATACACAGGGACAACCTGATCAACTTTGGCATCTTACCTTTGATCTTTGTTGATCCGCTTGACTATGCCGATATTAGCGAGGCTGACCAGTTAGAGATGGGTGATGTGAGAAGCATTCTCCTTTCGGGTGCTGAGATAATAGAGGTCAAGAACGTTACCAAAGGCACAACCTATCAGCTAAAGCACAACCTTTCACCCCGCCAGGCCAACATCATGATAGAAGGCGGCTTGCTCAACTACATACGCCAGCGTGGGGACGCCACCAATGTTCAGCGTGAGGCGACTGCAGCGGCGCATGGCAGCACGACGGCGATGCCTACCAAGACCACTAAGACTACCGAGATGCCTGGCGAGAAGCCACGCCCGCTCGCTCGCGAAGAGCTTTTTGACCAGATGGTGGTGGAGACGTACAACCGTGAGGCGGTACACTTCGATGAGTTCGGCCACGGCCTGTCGCAGAAGTCGGATAGGCGGCTGGCTGATGTTGTGGAGCCGAAGCCTGGAATGCAGGTGGTCGATGTGGCTACCGGCACAGGCAACCTGGCTATTGCCATGGCAGGACGTGTAGGTGACACCGGCAAGGTGACCGGCATCGACCTCGCGGACGGAATGTTGGAATATGCCGAGCGCAAGGCCCGTGCCCGTAAGATGAAGCAAGTTGAATTCAAGAAGATGGACGCACGCCAGCTTAGCTATGACAGCAATTCCCTCGATGTTGTGACCTGCGGCCTCGCTATCTTCTACTTCCCCGATATACCTGGTACTCTCAGCGAGATGTGCCGGGTACTTAAGCCCGGAGGCGTTGTAGGCATCTCGACTGCGGATCCTGAGACTGCCTTCTCTCCTCTTAGCGAGTCGTATATGGCTCGCCTGCGTCAAGTATCTGAAGAACTGGCTATACACCCACCCGAGTATTCAGAGACCTCAGCGCTAACGCGCACAAAAGAGGGTCTTGAGAAGTTGCTCAAAGATGCCGGCTTTGTTGATGTGCAAGTGCGAGAGGAGTCGATACCCGTGCATTTCACAGCACCTGAGGACTGGTGGAACTATGGCCGCGGTAGTACATGGGGCGACCTTGTGTTGGGTGATATGCCCGAGGAGAGGCGGCAGGAGTTCGAGAAGCAGCATCTTGAGGAAGTCAAGACGCTCTTCGGTACAGAGGGGGTACAGACTGCCACGCCTGTTCTATTCGCCACCGGCAGGAAGCCTGGGAAGCCGATTAAGGATAATTCCTGATATTGCTCGATCGAGTTCGGCAATGAAGATCTACTGTTAGAACAACGAAAATAGAGACCGGCACTTTTGTGCCGGTCTCTATTTTCGTTGTTAAGATCTCTAAGATTGGGTGCCGTCATAGCGGCCTGGCTGCTCCTCACTACCTCCGCTCGATAGGCCACCAACTATTGGGTCCGTTATCGAGGAACCATGGCTGCCGGTCTGTTGGCTCCCCTGCGCGCCACCCATGCCTCTTAGGATTTGTCCCAAACCTCCGCCTGATGATTGACTACCGGACGGGGAACCTCCCATTAGTCCGCCTAATCCACCTGCGCCGCCGAGGGCGCCCAGGAGGCCGCCGAGACCTCCAAGTGGGTCGTTGTTGCTGCCTCCCTGACTACCAGGCTGCGCATAACCTCCCTGCCCACCGATGGGAGAGGGATAGGACTGCATGCCGCCCTGGTGCCCACCCAGGAAGGAGCCAAGCACACCGGGAAGTAGGGCACCTACTATACCACCTATCACATGTGTAGCTGATGCCGCGCCGGGGTCCATATAGCCACTGCTGCCGGAACCGCCAGGTAGGGACCTCATAGTTCCTCTTGCTCCGCCCGCTGCCGCTCCCACGGCCTGCATTGCGGCCTGCGCGTCGCCCAAGCCATCCTGCTTAGCGGCCAGGTACGCCTGTACAGCGGGTAAGAGCGCATCGATCATTGTGCCCTGGCCTGGTTGTGCGGGGTTACCCATCTGGGCGCCACCTAACATCCCCTGTAGCAAGGAAGGCAAATCACCGGCCGATATACCGTTGCGCCCCTGGAACTGCTGAGCTGCCTGTTCTAGGCCGTTTGCGTAGTACGTTGAAGCGCGGCCTTGACCAGTCTGCCGCATCGCCTGCGCTGCAAGCGCAAACTGCTGGCCGGCATCGTTCGTAGGCGCACTTTGCGCTGCTTGCGCCGCAGCCTGGAACGCCTGCACCATGCGTGTTCCGTGACTACCGTTACCTCCAGCCTGATCTATCGCAGCGCTATTCTGTCCCAGCGCAGCGACTACCGACTGCAGCAGGGTTCCCACGTCAACCTGTCTATTTGGGTCCACAAGCATACCTCCGTGCAAATGGGTTACGACGCCCGGTGCCTACCTGTGCATTATATGTGCCAGGTGGCTGCGGACCTATGTACTAGCCTGCGTCCGTGCTTACTTCTTTCTGAACTGCTTCGGGCGCTATCCGGATGTGCAACTCCTTTAGCGCCTTGTCCGGTACAGGCGATGGAGTATCCATCATCAAGTCGCGGGCCTGTGCGGTCTTGGGGAAGGCGATTACCTCTCGGATGTTGCTCTCTCCGGCCAGGAGCATGACTAGACGGTCTATGCCCGGGGCGATGCCACCGTGAGGAGGCGCACCAAATTCGAATGCCTGGAGCAAGTGGCCGAATCGCGCCTGGATTTCGTCAGGTGTGTATCCCATCAGGCTGAAAATGCGGGCCTGCATGTCGCGCTCGTGAATACGGATCGAGCCGCTGGAGAGCTCAAAGCCGTTACAGATCACATCGTACGCCGCAGCACGTACTTTGCCTGGCTCTTTGTCGAGCAGATGAAGGTCCTCAGGCATGGGGGCGGTAAAGGGGTGATGGACCGCGTCCCCGCGCTTCTCCTCCTCGCTCCACTCCAACAGGGGTGGATCGATTATCCAGGCATATGCCATTACCGAGTCGTCCGTCAGGTTGAGGCTCTTGCCCATGTCGGCGCGCAGCCGTCCCAGCACACCACGCACCTTATCGGTGCTGTCGGCCACGACCAGCAGCAAGTCTCCTTGCTCGGCGCCCATAGCAGCAACGATCCCTCTTGCTTCGTCCTGGCTGATGAACTTCGACGCGGGGCCGCGCAGCCCTATGCCTCCGGCCTCTCCTCCTTCAACAGCCAGCCACACCAACCCCCTGGCGCCGTACCTCTTGGCTCTGTCGGTGAGTTCGTCCATCTCGCGCCGCGTGTAGCTGCCTGCTCCCGTTACGCGGATGCCGGCAACCATGCCTTCAGACTTTAGGACCGACGAGAAGACCTCGAAACCGCTATCTTTCAGGACTTCGCCAAGGTCTGTGATCTCCATACCGAAGCGGAGATCGGGCTTGTCGTTTCCAAATCGAGCCATGGCATCGGCATAGGTTATGCGTGGAAAGGGCTTGAAAAGCACCTTCTTGTCGCTGACCTTCTCCGTCATCCGGATGAGCATATCTTCTATAAGTTGCAGCACATCTTCCCGCTCTACGAAGCTCATCTCCAGGTCAAGCTGGGTGAATTCCGGCTGTCGGTCGGCACGCAGGTCTTCATCACGCAAGCAGCGCGCTATCTGGAAGTAGCGTCCGATACCTGCCACCATAAGCAACTGTTTTAACTGCTGAGGAGACTGCGGCAGAGCGTAAAATTCGCCTGGGTGGACACGACTGGGCACCAGATAGGAGCGGGCGCCTTCCGGGGTCTCATTGCTGAGCATTGGCGTCTCGATTTCGAGGAAGCCACGTTCATCCAGGTAGTCACGGATGAATTTGATAACCTTATGCCGCAGGGTAAGGTTGCGCTGCATACGCGGGCGGCGTAGATCCAGGTAGCGGTACTTCAGGCGTACATTCTCGTCGGGTTCTGTAGCGCTTGCTATCTCGAATGGAAGCGGCTTAGAGCGATTGAGTATGCTTATGACGTCTGCCACCACTTCGATTTCTCCTGTATCGAGGTTAGGGTTAACACGGTCGGCTCCGCGCTCTTCTACCATGCCCTCGATCTGCAAGACATACTCTGAGCGTACCTCTTCTGCAATGCCATGTGCGGTGGGGTTGGCCTCTCGATTGATCACCACCTGGGTAATGCCGTCGCGGTCTCGAAGGTCAATGAAGATCAACGCTCCCTGGTCACGTCTGCGATGCACCCAGCCCGATAGACGAACTTTGCGTCTCGCGTCGGCTTTTCTTAGCCCTCCGCAACTTGTTTTTGCATATTGATATAGCTGCTCCTGTGTCATCTCTCTAGCCTCCATGTTGGTGGCTCCTCCATGTATAAGTTTTGTGGTATAACCGGCCTATGCTATCATGAGAGTAGTAGCG
>JALYYZ010000047.1 GCA_030945985.1 Chloroflexota bacterium | reverse complement strand
CGTCAAAGAGACGGTTCATACCTTCTCCACCTGCGGGGCTGGGGACAAGGTACCAGTTATGTGGGCAGGTACTTGGAACAGTCGAGCCATTAGCAGCCGCAGGCAGTCCTACGGAGCGATCTGCGGCACTTAGATTAGCACTCGCAGGAGCATTCACAGGCTCTGCGCGCCCAATTTTCGTGCAGGCAAAGGCGACCGCTACCACAGCTCCCAGTACAAGGAAGAACTTGCAAAGATTCCTTAGATTAATGACTGGCATAGCAACCTCGCTTGTAAGGAAGGAGAGCGTAAGGCACGCACATGGTTCGTCTTGATAATACTATACCACCGAACATCATCCTGTTACAAGTCTGACGATCAACATAGAAGTAGGCTCGACATAAAGGCCGCGCTTGACCACCATACCCTCGTGCTATACGCCGGGTGCTCGGCCGAAAAGTGCTGCACCGTCCCAGTCGCTACTTGAACAATCGGCTGGAGCAGGACCACGGGGGCATCAAACAACAGTATTACCCAATGCGAGGCTTTGGATCATTCGACTCCGGCTCTCGCTTTTGCCAGGCAAATAAGGAAGTCTAATGCGATCTACGGCGACACTACTTCCGATGGCGCAGCAAGCCAAAATAGAAGGTGCCTTTATGTTAGCAACGCCGTATGTTCCGGCAGAGATTTGGTGCCTTAGAATACTTCTGATGGCCGCCTAACGGTACGTGTTTTAGTTCCGGCTGAGCTTAGCTAAGACTGATTGAACACCGCAGGCGAAATTGCATGCTCCCAGTCCTGACACTTCCATATCCAGAAGAAGGTAGTTGCGTTCCTCGTGGACGCAGCAGGCGGCAAGTACAACCGGGTAGACCGAGTGGGCTGGGCCATGCTCTTAGCCCGCAGAGCTTACCCGATATCACCCTGAAGGTGGACGATATTTTCAGCTAAGGTGTAGGAAACGAGAGAAGAGAAGTCGAGCACGGGCACGCGGAAAAGTCGCGCGGTTGCAGCTTCTCAAGCTCTCATAAGAACCTTGACATTGCGCCCGGGCAGTTGCTGACAAAGAGGTCGAGTATCATCTGGCGCTATTGGGCTCTCGTTGACGATCTCAACGTCCTGAAAAGTGAAGGCGAGGCGCACGGGAGCGCACTTCTTGCCCTCGGGGGTATATTTGCGGTCCCAGATTAGCTCGACCATGTGGGGTCCTTTCTATAAGGCGGAGGTAATTAGCAACAGGTAACGCGCAACTGTAGGGGGTTGCAGGCTATATTACATGGATGGTGGAGAGCGGGCAACAGGGGTGATGTTGGCCTGGGGTTGGGGATCCCGGATCGTGATGACGGGCGATACTAATAAGACCCTGCTTATTTTCGGTGAGCGCGGGGCACAGTTTTACTGCGCAAGAAGTCGGCTATAGCAGTCTTGCCGGTTTGTCCTTGAGCTACCGACAGTACCAGATTGGCTACCTCATCATTATCTGCAACTAATTTGAGATTGTTGAGGCCAAGAAAGGCAAGAGCCGCCGCGAGTCCAACTCGCTTATTACCATCTACGAACGGGTGGTTCTGCACGATGTGGAACATGTATGCAGAAGCCATAGCATGAGGGTCCTCGTGCAGTAATCGACCTCCGAAAAAAGCTTTGGGCATTTCAACAGCCGAAACGAGTAGGCCTATGTCACGGAGGCCCGCGCTTCCACCGTAACGCACTATTTGGTCTCTGTGGAGATCGAGCACCTCGTCAAGGCTCAGGAAAATGAGGTCCACAGGCTACTCCGCGAGCCTCTTGAACGCCTCCCCGTACTGCTCGTTCATCTCCTCCATAAGCGCGTGCAATGCCGCACGATGCTCTTCGTCACGTACGGTGACAATCAGCGAGGCATCGTCTACCACGATCTGGAGGGACGTGTCCGCGTTGATCTTCATCCGCTCCACTGTTTCCGCATCAAGCACCAGGGCCAGGTCATCTCCGTGTTGCACCAGGTGACCCCTCTTTGTCGTTGCCATCACGCGCTCCTTCTATATTTGCCCTGCTTGAATAATAACACTTTTCACCATTGTCGTGCCTCTTCGTGAGATAGGTCACCTATGGGTAACGTCAGTCGCCTGGGCGGTTACTGCTGAAGAGGTCAAGCATCATCTGGCGCTATTGCGCGCTCTCGTTGACGGTCTCAACGTCCTGAAAAGGGAGGGCGAGGCGGCATGCGCGCACTTCTTGCCCTCCGGGGTATAACAAAACGGAGCAGAGTCTTAGAACGTGCATAAGATGGATAAACAGGAGAAAGAATTCTCTCCAGAAACTACCCACCAGATATTATCTCTTCTGAAGCAGCCGCTCCACCCGTCTGAGATACTTCAAGTGCCGGCATACCATCTGGCTCGGGGTCCACAGGCTACTCCGCGAGCCTCTTGAACGCCTCCCAGTACTGCAGGTTCATCCCCTCCACTATCGCGTGCAATTTCGCACTATGCTCCTCGATTTTGCCAGCCACACCTACGCCGGCGTCGTGCCGAGTAACCCAACTGGACCTGCGCTTGTGGCATCATATATAACACGTGCGATGGTCTGAGTCACCAGCCTCTTCTGGCCCAGCAAGTCTCCACGGTCAATGCCCGTGAGCTTGAGCTGGGATGCCAGGCGCACCAGCGTCCTGTTTTGCATGACCGCATTGATGGTGGCAGGGGCGGTGAGGTCCACATACAGTTGGCTGGGATCTAAAGTGGCATAGCCGGCAATTCGCCGCCGACACCAGGCTTCATCAATAAAGCCTTGCTGCGGAAGGTCCATTTTAGCTTTGAGCAACGCTCGCGCTCGGTTTCTCATGGCCCAGGAGTTCGCACAATGCGCCCGTCAAATCGCTCGCGCAGTAGAAGACCCGGAATCTGCTTTCAATGGGCAAAGGGGGAGAATATGTACCGCTCGGATCATCAAATCTGCCTCCGAGCGTCCCGTCCTTACCTGCGAGCTCCCACGGTTTCACGTCCCAGAGATGTTCTTTGCTCCCAATATGGACGACGGGGTGGTCCGGTGGGTGGCAGAATACGAAGGGTATGGGAGAGTGATGTACTAACTTGCCGCTACTTTGTTGAGGCATGGAGCGGCCTAATACGCGTAGACTGCGTAGGCGCGTGCGGCCCTTATGACGCTACGCAGGCACCCTTCTCTTATAGCCTCGGCAGGCGACAGATCGTCCAGATTAGGGTTGGCGTTGATAAACCACCGCCGTATACTCTGTGGAGCTTCCTCTTCTTTCAGGATAAAGAGGGCGGTAACGGCAGCGAGCAGCCGTTTTTCAGCTTCGAGGCGCGGTTGCTGAGAGCTTCCGTTGATCCAATCACGTACCGTACGATCAGTGGTCCTTGTCATATATGCGATCAGGGACTGCGTTAGAACCTCGCCCAGCTCGTCCACGATCTCGCCGGTGCTCAACATATTGGCGCGTCGAAAGAGAGCCTTCACCTCAGCATCAGCCTCCGAAACAGGGTCATCCTCACTGTTCGCCACTCTGTCGCCTAGTGAGAGAGCCAACGACCTGATATCGTCGTTGAGTATGCGGGTCACGCTGCTGAGCAGCCTACTTTGCACTGGATCTGAGAATATACCCGCCCAAAACTCTCCAGGCGCAAGCGCGGTCGAGTCTGGAGATTGACTGAACATTGCAGGAACCGGAACATCGGACATGATTACAGCCAGATCCACAGGCGTCGATTTTACAACGGTGCCTTGCGAGCCGGCTTGTTCAGCCTTGACAGTCAGCGTCAGCACCATGCGCTCATCGAGGCCCTGGGGCGCAGGCTCCGCGTTTAGCTCTATAGATACCAACTGTGAGTTAGTGTTGAGGGCAACCACTCTCTCCGCTTCCGCGCCTCGCCGTCGCTGGGCGCCCCGCGCTTCTGCACTTAGATCTGACATGGCACCTCCATCGGGTCCAATCCACTGAGGCTGAAGCCAATTTGCTTCCTACTATATTGCCTACTTTATTTCCTATTATAATTCCTAACGGAAATTTGTCAAGGTCATGGGGTCACCTGCCAACGCGCAACTGTAGGCAGTTGCAGGCTATATTACATGGATGGTGGAGAGCGGACAACAGTGGGATCTATTCGGCGAGGTGAGGGTCCTCGAACTGCGCTTGGCCGGATTTCATGCTTCTCAAGTACTTCCCCATCGAGCAATCGGCATCTTAATTGCTAAAGAACGGGCACTGCGTTTACAATGGCGAAGAAAGGGGCGAAGAAAGGGGCGAAGAAAGGTATTCAGCAACTCCCCAGGGGCGCTTGAATGGATTTAGAAGCTATACAGAGGGCGGTACGCCAGGGTAACATTCTTTTCAGGGATCACGCCATAAGGCAAATGGCGGCGCGTGATATAATGGATTTTGAGGCTGTGGACGCACTCCTCGCAAAGCATTGGTTTAGAAGGGCCTTTGCCGAGCGGTTTCCTGGCTGCAGGTGAGAAATGGCAAGAGTAGTACCCCTGGACGAAATTCTGCAACTGGCAAAGCATCTTTCGCTTCCGGATAAAGTGTGGCTGATTGAAGAAGTAGCCCCGCAAATCGAGCGAGAGCTGAAAAGTACACAGCCGGCACACCGCACACCTTTGGGAGGGCTGTGGGAGGGCAACCATACCACGGAACAAGACATTGCTGAGGCCCGAGCGGAGATGTGGGGCCGCTTTCCTCACGGGGATATCTGATGCCGGATGCTGTCACAGACACTCACGGGCTGGTCTGGTACCTCGAGAATGACCCGCGCCTCGGTCCTGCAGCCCATGCAACTTTCGAGGCTTGTGACCGGGGTGAGATGTTATGTTAGTTTATGTCCCAACGATCTGCCTGGTGGAGCTGTTGACGCATGCAACCGTGTGCTAGAGTCGCCGGCAAAGAGGCAACATAATTCTCTCTGGATTGAGTGGGCATAAACCGCTACAAAAGGGGGAAGAGTAGGAGGCGCACCGCAATGCAAACCACAGGCCACTACTACATCGTGAGGGATGAGCATATCCTGAATGGTGAGCCCATTATCCAGGGTACGCGCACACCTGTGAGAGCTATCGCCGAAATTTGGCGGCTGGGTACGATGCCCGAGGAGATACCGCAACACCTGCCCCATCTGACCCTGGCCCAGGTGTTTGATGCCTTGAGCTACTACAGCGACCACCAGGCAGAGATCAACGGCTATATCGAGCGCAATCGCATACCCGACGAGTTGATCCATCCTTTAGTGAAGGATTTATGACGAGGTTATTCGTTGAACTTTATCTTGACGAGGACGTGAGCGTCCTGGTGACAGAGCTACTGAGATCACATGGTTTCGATGCTTTGACTGCTCGTGAGGCGGGTCAGCTTGGGAGAAGTGATGAGGAGCAGTTAGCATACGCGGTCAGCCACTCCCGTGCAATGCTCAGCCACAACCGCGCCGACTATGAGATGTTAGCTTAGGAATATTTCGTAGAGGAACAGGCACACTCCGGCATCATCCTGTCGGTACGTCGTTCGCCATACGAGATAATGCGCAGGCTGCTCGCCATCATCAACAATCTGACAGCAGAGGAAATCGAGGATCAGGTACTATACATCTAGGTCCGGGCTATACTTAGGGCCGTGCTGTCTGGTCTACGGGTCGACACCGCAAGGGCGTCCGCTGCATGTGATCTGCTCATTGCCGCCCCGTGTGAGAATCATTACAGATTACGAGCCAGACCCTGACTTTAGAACCGGCTTCTGAATTGGAAAGCACCTGGGAAGAGATCATGCCCACTCTCAAGAGCTGGCGGGTAGGAGGGTGAAGTTCATAATTTTGCCATCGGGCGGAATAGAAGGCGAGCAGGCTGGAGTCTAAACAGCGCGTTCACTACTCAAGTTCGCGGGTACGTGGGAAGGAGATGACCTGCGAGACCTCGTCAAGGAGGTTTACGAGATCCGCTCACAGGCGAAGTATTAGAGGGATTGCTGCAAATTGTGCGCTACACCGTGCCCAGGGAGGCATGGCAGAGAGTTGCCGAGCCGGTGCAGGTCGGTATATAGTAGGGTACAACTTACACATTCAATACCTTACATATTAGATAGGCAGGTGATGCGATATGGTGGCCGAGTATGTGCGCAGGCGCTTTACGGTAGACGAATACCACAAGATGGGCGATGCAGGCATCGTCGGTGAGGATGATCGTGTAGAGCTTATCGGCGGAGAGATTGTACAGATGACCCCGATCAATGTTCATCACGCTGTGTGCGTGGACCGGTTGAATATGCTGTTTGCTCCTCTGCTGGCAGGTAGGGGCGTCGTGCGGGTACAAAGTCCCATCTACATAAACGAGCTAAACGAGCCGCAGCCTGATGTGACGCTACTCAAGTCTAGCTATTATCTCAATCTGCAACAGCAGCAGCACCCCGGCCCCGAGGACATACTGCTGCTTATCGAGGTAGCAGACAGTACTCTTACCACAGACCGCCGCCGCAAAGTACCCCTCTACGCCACTGCGGGAATACATGAAGTGTGGATCGTGAACATACAGAAGAAGGTAGTTGAGTTCTTCGTGGACCCAGCAGGCGGTAAGTACAACAGGGTGGGCCGCGTGGGGCTGGGCCACACTCTCAACCCTCAGAGCTTACCCGACATCACCCTGAAGGTGGACGATATTTTCAGCTAAGGAGCGGTGGTGGGAAACACCGAACAATTCGGCACCTGGCTGAAAGAGCGGCGCAAGCAGTCTGACCTGACCCAGGCAGAACTTGCCGGCCAGGTGGGCTGCTCGCCTGAGACTATCCAGAAGCTTGAGACGGGCAAACGGCGACCGTCGAAGCAGATGAGCGAGCTGCTGGCTACTGCTCTCGATATAGCAGGGGATGATTTGCCCGCCTTTTTACGCTCTGCCCGAGGGGAATCGTCCTATGATGAAAAGCCGGTAGCAGCCAACATACCCCTGCAACTAACCACATTCGTGGGCCGCGAACGCGAAATCAGCGACGTAAAAACACTGCTTGGCAAGAACCGCCTGCTGACTCTGACAGGCACAGGAGGCTGCGGCAAAACGCGCCTTGCTATCAAGGTAGCCTCGTCAGTTGACCGTATGTATCTTGATGGTGTCTACTTTGTCGAGCTCTCCAGGCTCAATGACCCGAGTCTGGTGCCGCAGGCGGTAGCCACCGCCGTCCAGATGAAGGAGCAGCGCCATCTGGGGTTAGCGTCAATGCTCACGGGTTATTTACAGGCCCGGAACATTCTCCTGGTCCTCGACAACTGCGAGCACCTCCTGGCAGCCTGCGCCGAATTAGCCGACGAACTGCTCCGTACATGCCCGCACCTCACTCTCATTGCCACCAGCCGGCAGTCTCTGGGCTTGCGCTATGAGGTCTCATGGCACGTTCCCCCGATGTCCCTGCCGGAGGCCACAGCTGATATAGCACCGGCCCACCTGGGTGAGTACGAATCGGTCCGCCTGTTCCTGGACAGAGCGCGTCTACGCCGCCCGGACTTTTGCTTGACCACTCAAAACGCACCTGCAGTCGCAGCTATTTGCTGCAAGCTGGATGGCCTTCCTTTAGCTCTCGAGCTGGCTGCTGCACGCGTAAACGTACTCGCGGTCGAGCAGATTGCAAACCGTCTGGACGAGCGCTTCCGATTGCTGAAGCGGGCGGATACGGATCAGGGTATTGAACCACGGCAGCAGACGCTCCAAGCTGCTGTAGATTGGAGCTACAATCTCCTCAACAGCAACGAGCGCATGCTGCTGCGTCAACTCTCGATATTCGCCGGAAGCTTCTCATTGCAGGCCGTCAGTGCCATTTGCAGTGGGGAGATTGACGAGTACGAAACGCTCGATCTGCTGGCTCAATTGGTAGACAAGTCATTTGTGCATGTTACAGAGCATGAGAACGAAGCGCGATATTTCCTGCTCGAGACAATGCGCCAATATGGCTGGGAGAAACTCAACCTTTCGCGTGAGCTGCCGGACATTAGAAATCGCTTCCTCAACTGGTACCGCGACCTGGCCGAGCACGCCGAGCCCAGGCTGCAGACAGCAGAGCAGCCCCATTGGCTCCAGTTGCTCGAGGGGGAGATTGACAACATCCGGGCCGCCCTCACCTGGGCAATAGAGCTTGAAGATATGGAGACAGGGTGTCGCACGGCGGGTGCGCTCTGGTGGTTTTGGTGCATACGCGGGTATATAAGCGAGGGGCGCGATTGGCTCAAACGCCTGCTCTCGATCACGGCAGCCGAGGAGCACCAACCTGTTCGTGCAAAAGCTCTAATGGGAGCGGGCGTAGTCTGCACAATTGCCGGTGACATGCAAGCAGCGCAAGCCTCCCTGGAAGAGTGCCTCCTGCTGCTCGGGGAGAACGGTAACACAAAAGTGGCCACTTACGCTATGGGCAACCTGGGCTGGCTGCTGAGCTTGCAGGGAGACCCGCGCGGATATACACTCGCGGAAAAGAGCCGGCTGCAAATGCTCGAGCAGGACGATCTATGGGCTCTTGGAATGACCGATCTGTCAATGGCTGAAACCGCCTTCTACCGTGGAGATTATGCGGGCGCATGGGCGTTAGCAGTTACCGCGTTAGAGGAAGTGCGACAATCGGGAGACCATTCTTTGCTCGCCAGTTGCCTGCAGTCAACCGGCTCTATAAGCCTTAGCCGGGGTGACTACGAGACAACAGCCCGACAGTACGCGGAGAGCCTGCAACTGGTCGGCAGGTTGGGCTCTACTATCTCCAATGCCGGCAGCCTGGCAGCGGTTGCTATTTTCGCTTCCACAAGCGGACATGGCGAAGAGGCCTCAAAACTATTTGCCGCGTCCCACGCCATGTATAAATCGTTGAACGCCACCCCTCAGATGCAGAACCGGCTGGGCTTCGAGCAACACCTTGAAGCTACGAAATCACAGCTAGGCGATAGAGCCTGGAGCGCCGCATGGCTGGAAGGCGGCGAGATGACCGCCGAACAAGCGATCGAGTACGCAATTAGCACAGCACAGAGTCTCGCCCGGGCAGGAGGGTCAAGCCCACGTTCCGAGCCAGGCGACGCGGAGACCACTGCTGAACAGCTACCCACCGCCACCCCGGATGGCCTGACTGCTCGCGAGGTCGAAGTGCTCAGGCTTATCGCCACGGGGCGAAGCGTGCGCGACGTGGCCGAACAATTGTCGCTGAGCGCCTGGACGGTACAAGCCCACATCCGCGGCATCTACGGCAAGCTCGGGATCGCCACCAGGAGCGCAGCTACTCTCTACGCTGTCAGCCACAAGCTGGTATAAGGTTCACGCTCCCTAATTAAAAGGTCCACGAAGCTGCACTAGAAACTGTTGCGCGCAGGTGACCCATCATGCCCTCGTGTGTCGCCGGCTCCCCAAATCGGATGGCGCAATGCACGCGAGTAGCTAAAACTAGCTACTCCTATAGCTTCCAACTCCTGAGAAAAAATAGAGAAAAGTAGTGATTACAGAGCTACTGATTCAGGTTAGACTGTTGTTGGCAGATAGATTGCCGCAACCAATAACCCAAGTAGAATTAGGAGGTCTAAAGTGATTAGCAGCTACACATGGTTCAAGAAGGGATCGCTCGCAGTGATGCTCAGCCTGTTCGCCGGCACTATAGGTGCGCTCGGATTGTTCGGCACAGCAACCTCGGTCCTGGCCGCGACCAATGCTCAAGGCGCCCAGCAAGGCAGCAGCCTTGTAGATAGCGCCCTGGGGTTCGCTAACGCCTACAATGCGCGAGACACCGCCATGTTGCGGGAAATGAGTGACCCATCATTAGAGGATGTATCGCACTACGGTCCCCCTGACCAGCAAGTAACAACGCGGGACGCCTTCATCAACGGCAGCGCTCAAGGCCCGCATGTCAGCCTCACCAACTGTAAGCAGAGCGACGCTAATACTGTAGCGTGTGACGCAACGCTGAGTGGTGGTCCGCTGCCGCCCCTGGCACATCCATTCACCGAGACGAATACGCTTACCTTCCGGAACGGCAAGGTTTTGCGGATCGATGAATACCTGTCGGATCAGACCGCACAGGACCTGGCCGCTTTCATGGCGGCGAACCCGCAGCCCGGCATGCCGAGCACAGGCTCGGCGGACACAGGTCTGCGATTGGCCGGCCTCGTAGCAGGTTTGCTCGTACTTATCTCGGGGTTCGCTGCTCGTAGGCTGTATTC
>JALYYZ010000439.1 GCA_030945985.1 Chloroflexota bacterium | reverse complement strand
ACGCATGATGCTTGGGGTTACGGCGAGGAAAGAGGTCCTCTCCGCCACCTCGTAGAGACGTGCAGCGAGGCCGTTGCCCCACAGCTTGCGCGAGTGTGCAAGCACGCCAACCGGCTCACCTTCCGGCGTGACGATCACGCGCAACTCCATGCGGAAGTCGCTCTTCTCGCTGCGCCCCGCGATGTCGTAGCGCCAGAGCGCCTCATCACGAACGGAAGCCAGCAGCGAGCGCGAGGTCGCCCGGCTGTACATGGCTGCTATGAATGGGATGTCCTCCACAGTGGCCTCCCGGAAGCAATAGGGCTCCGCCTCTCCCTCCTTGAGCCTGGGGACATGCGTTCTGTACGCTCGGCGTGAGCCGCCAAGATTGAGAGCCATCTCATAGCCGAACTGCCTGTAATACCAGGGTATGCCCGTGATGCCCTGCACCAGCTCGCCGCGCTGTGTACTCCACCTGTGGACCTCCTCGAACTGCGCCCGCACAAGGCCGCGCCGGCGGTATGCAGGGTCGGTGCTCACTATCTCGGGCTGACCAAATGAGAAAGGGATGCTGGCATAGGTCCATGTCTGCGAGATCAACCCTATTGAGGAGACGATCTTCCCCGCAGCGGTGTCCTCCACCAGGCAGAAATCAGAAGGTCTGAAAGTAGGGTGCTGCCCGCTCATCAGGTCAAGCATCCACTCGTAGAGGCCCTCATCGGGACCCGTCGCGCCTATGTCGAGGAGGGTGTTAGCATGGAAGTGAGCCAGCGCCTCACGATCCTGAGCGGTTGCCCTGCGCATAACGAGCCCACCGCCCAGGTCGCGGGGCTCACCGTTTTCGGCCAATATATCTTGCGCCAATCTATTCTTCTCCTTGCAGAAGTGTCCCTATAGGATAACACCCGGCAGCCGCTACAGCATCGGCCCCAGGACCTATATATTCAAGGGGCTAGACGGACGGGGATCGAGCGTGAATCAAGGCCAAGCTGAGTAACATGAGGACGAATGATACAGAGCACGTATAGCAGCAATTCGACGCCAGGCTATTTGCATCGTGACCCAGCGGAGAACTAGAAAGCAAGATAGGGCAACTCCCGGCAGCGTTTCGGTTCAGCAAAAAGCTGCGGCGGCTGATATAATAAAGCGGTGTTGAATAGCCGGACGATAGGCCAGTGGACGGCGTATCTCATGAGAGGCAGTCATGGCAAGGGTGCTATTGCAGGACGTCACGAAGAAGTATGGCAGCACGGTCGCGGTGAGCGAGATCAGCTTGTTGGTGCGCGATGGAGAGTTTCTCGTGCTGGTTGGGCCTTCCGGCTGCGGCAAGACGAGCGTGCTGCGGATGGTGGCTGGGTTGGAGAAGGTAACATCGGGCGAGATATTTATTGGTGAGCAATTAGCCACCGATTTGTCGCCGCGAGAGCGCAACGTGGCCATGGTCTTCGAGAGCCCCACCTTCGGCCTCTATCCCCACCTCACATCGCGCGAAAACATGGCCTTCAGCTTGCGGCTGCGCGGCAGAGAGACAAAGCCTCCAGGGGCTGACAAAAGAGGGCTGGGTGAGACAACAGGAGCGGACCGGCCTGCCACAGGGCATGAACCTCGACGCCGAAAGGCTAGGCCCCTCGACGAGGGTGCTATCAGCGACCGGATCGAAGCAGTGGCCAGGCGGCTGCACCTGGGGAGCCTGATGCAGCGCAGGCCGCGTCAGTTGTCGAGTGGGCAGAACCAGAGTCTGGCGCTCGGGCGCTCGCTGGTACAGAAGCCTGACCTCTTTTTGATGGACGACCCGCTATCACAAGTGGACGCAGGGAACCGCAGCAGCGCTCGCGTGGAGATGCGCCGGCAGCACCGCGTACACGGCACCACCACCATCTACGTCACGCATGACCAGCAGGATGCCACGGCGCTTGGCGACCGCATCGCAGTGATGAACCAGGGCAAGCTGCAGCAGGTCGGCACGGCGCGAGCGCTCTACGCGCACCCCGAGAATATATTTGTGGCAGGCTTCATCGGCTCACCCCCGATGAACCTGCTGCCTGTCGGCATGGAAACAGATGGCGAAGAGACCTTTTTGCGAGGTATGGGATTCCGCGTGCGGGTACCCGCACCAATCGCGAACCGGCTAGCTCACCGTGAAGAGAGCCCTATCCTGCTCGGCCTGCGCCCCGAGGCCATCAGCAATGCCCAATACGCGGCGCACCCTGATCCGCAAGCTCTCGTTGAAGGGCAGGTGACCGCGCGCGAGTACACCGGGGAGAAAGTCTTTCTGCGGATAAAGATTGGCGGCCAGGAGATCGTAGCCCGTGTCGACGAGAGGGGCAACGCCTGGCCACCCGATAGGATCACGTTAGCCTTCGATATGGAGCAGATGTACGCCTTCGACCCGCGCACCGAGCAGGCGCTGCTGTAAGGTATACGTCCACGAAGCCGCGAACAAGCAGGCTCACACTGCCAAGCTTCAGCCTGTTTAGCTAAATGGCTTACTTACTGAGAAAAGCTGGATCATTCACGTTTTAGAATGCTCTCATAATCAGAATGCGAACCGATCCAAAACCAGACAATAGCACCACCTTTGTCTAAGCCTAGGGCTCGGTATTGTAATCCAACATGAACTGACCATAAACGTCCTATCTTTTTGAAGTGTAAAGACTGGTGCTGCGAGTCGTCCTTGAGAAGAGCAAAGTTCTTATCTGCTAACTCACGTATGTGTTCAGGTAGTCGGTTATAGTGCGTCCAGAAGCTGGATGTCGCAAAGTGCTTCAAAGCGGCTGGTATCGCCCTGCGTCAAATTCATCCTCAACCTGTTGAAGAAGAGCATCCAGTCGTCCAGCCTGAACATCGCCTTCGATTTTCTTATCCCAGGATTGGGCAAGGAATTCCTCAAACCATGTGGTTAGCTCAGCGAGATCTGATTTAGGGAGTTCAGCAATGGCCAACTCTATCTCTTTAATGTTCATAATGTTACATAAGCTCCCACATGGGTCCTAGTCTCAGACGTTTCCCCGCCGGCATACTGCCCTCGTGTGCCGTTCTTCAGGTTGTATTCGCCAAGACCATCAGGGTCTCTATACAGTTCAGATTCCTTCTTCATAGCTTATTCGTCATGGCGCGTAGCACGCCGGGCACTAATGATGCGGATTCTATCATTGCTATCTTTGTGGATCACGGACACCAAGCAATGTTCCACCGAGATCCTAATTGTCAGATATCTTTGTTCCTCATCCGAGTGGATCACATTCTCGATTGTCCAAGAGAATGGGCCCAGAAAAACAGATCTTGCCTCCTCGAAAGCAACACCGTGCTTGCTCATATTCTCTGTGGCTCTATTATAGTCGCACTCGAAGACTAAGTCCATGTGAGCTTCTGCCCCTATACGTAAAGGAAACTCGGCAGGGCGCCAGTAACCACTTTGCATCACAGGCGACCAAGGTTCGGCAGTCTTACAGCTATGTGTTAGCACTCCACCTTCGGGGGCTTGTGCTATCACGGGTGCGCCTGAAGTGCTTACTTCATCCGAGCCATGTTTGTGCTCTGCGTGCGGCAGCATCAGCCTACCGAGATGTTCCTCCGGCATTATATCAGCTATTTTGCCCCGAGAACCCAAAAATAATTAACATAACGGCATATTATGCTCATGCGGTCAAGAGGAGAAAGAAGATGGTAAAATAGTAGCTGACGTGCCGGTTCCAACCGCGAGGAGGAAGAGAGTGATAACTCGGCAGTTTCAGGTGGGAATGGAGTTGGATGATGCAGAACGTTCGTATCGGGCTAATCGGCGACCACAACCCCGATGTGGTAGCGCACAGGGCGATACCCACGGCGCTCGAGCTGGCCGGCAAAGTGGTGGGGTGCAACGTAGAGCCGGTGTGGATCGGCACCACAGAGGTTGAGCCCGACCCCGCCGGTCAGTTGCCGGGCTACGATGGGTTGTGGTGCGTGCCCGCCAGCCCATACGCCAGCATGGAGGGAGCTTTGCGGGCCATCTGCTTTGCCCGCGAACGGCAAGTCCCCTTCCTGGGTACCTGCGGCGGCTTCCAGCACGTGCTGATCGAGTATGCCCGCGATGTCCTCGGCATAGCTAGCGCCGATCACGCCGAGAGCAACCCAGACGCCGAGGTGCTCTTCATAACCCCGCTGACATGCGCGCTCCGAGGTGTCAAGGGCCCAATCAACCTGGCACCAGGCTCCCGCATCAGAGAGATGTACGGAGAGGCAACAGTGATGGAAGAATATATGTGCGGCTTTGGGCTGAACCCCAGCTTCCGCGCGCTCCTGGAGAATAGCCCCCTACATGTTACAGGCGACGACCCCAGCGGCGACGCACGTGTGCTGGAGCTGGAGGGTCCTCCCTTCTACATGGCTACCCTCTTCCAACCCGAGCGTTCAGCATTTGGGGGCAGCCCTCATCCGTTGATTGCGGCATATGTGCAGGCGGCTGTGCGCAGTAGCATCAGGGTAACACCCTAGCTCAGCTTCATGGACCTTTTAGCTTTTGAAAGAAAAACAAACAAATCAAGCCCTGCGGGCTTGATTTGTTTTAGAGTTACAGTGCTCTGCGCTTTTCAAAGGCTCATGTTATCGGCAGGTGCGGTGAGGTACCTGCGTATCCGCGCCACTTCGGCCCGGGTTACCCCTGCGGTTTGCAGGTAGGCTTCTACTCCTCCGTATTCCTGGTCGAGGTAACTGAGGGCGTCGCGCATCGTCTCGGGGCGTGAGGCCATCCAGCGGGGCCTCTCTACGGGCGCGCCCTGGGCTTTGCTTTGCTCTTCGAGCCAGGCCGCGTGGTATGGCTCCAGGCGCTCTTCGCTGAGGGCGTAATCTTCGGTCACCGTCTCGCGCGGCACGCCTGCCAGCGACAGCAGCAGCGCCACGACTATGCCTGTGCGGTCCTTGCCACCATGGCAGTGGACGAGCACCCCGCCCTCTCCCAACCCTGCGACAACCGCCTTGATCGCAGCGCCTATGCTCTCTTTGCGCCTGCTGAGCATCACGCGGTACTCGTCTGCCATCGACGTGGCCTCGTCCAGGGCAGCGCTTGTCTCGGTGTCGTCCCGCTCCAGGATCTGTAGGTTCAGGTAGCGCGGAGATCCCTCGTTCTGCACACTGTCGAGCCCTGCCTGTGGCGTGGCGAATGGGTTGGGGTGTATTTCGAGCTCATGGAGCATGCGCAGGTCGAGTACCGTGCGCACGCCGTAATCCAGCACAGCCCTCTGCGCTTCGGGCGTGAGGTGGTGCAAATTGTCGGTGCGGACGAGCGCGTGCGAGCGTATTCGTTCGCCGTCGAGCGTCTGGTAGCCGCCAACATCGCGTGCGTTGACGCAGGCGTTCCAGGCCAGGCGGCGACTTTCGTGATCGTGTAGCATAGTTACTCCTGATGTTGTCTATTTACCAACTCACCTTACGCCGCAAGAGCCACTTTCGTGCCTAGTCCACAAGTGTCAGCACGACAAAATCGCGCATATTGCGTAAGGTGAGTCACACACCGGCGATACGGGCAGCCGAAGAGCGCGCCGAGAGATCAGCCAGGGCAGCGCGCGCCTCCTCGGCCTGCGACTTCGCGGTGCGTGAGGTGGCGTCACCCAGCTTCTCAAGCACTATTTCGAGCGCCAGGCGGTAAGCGCAATCGAGCGCCTGCTCCTGGGGCACGGAGACGTCCGGCTCGACCCCTGTGCCTTCCCAGTTTGTGCCGCTGATCGGGTTGATCGCTCGGCCCGTGGGCACGAAGATGCGGTAATGGGGTGTCACCGCGATGTCCCCACCTGGGTGAGCACCGCCCCCGGTGGTCTCGCCTACGATCGTCGCGCGCTTGAGGTTCTTCAGGTTGTAGGTGAATTCTTCCGCTGCTGAGAAGGTGCGACTGCTTGTCAGCACGTAAGCAGGCTTGTCAGGGGTGCGTGGGCCCGGGATGTAGGGCAACGTCCAGCTCTGGCTCATTTTGTCGCCGTTCCGCTCATAGAAGCTGTTGAGATGCACAGGCTTGGCCTTAAACAAGAAGCTGCTCAGGAGGGCGATCATAGAGGGAGCGCCACCACCGTTCTGCCGAAGGTCGACAATCAGCGCATCTGTATGGGACAGCAAGTTCATGGCCGCGACGGCGGTCTCTCCCGCGCCTGGCAAGCTTGCCTCCCAGAAGCCGCGCAAATCAAGATGGCCGATGTTGCCGTCCAGGCGCTCTACCTTACGAAAGCCGAAATTGGCGATGCGACCTTGCGCAGCCCACTCGGCCTCCTCTTCGGGCGAGTGCTCACCCACAGAGGTGACGGCCTGCGGCTCGATGTTATAGCGCACGCGCAGATGCTTGTCATGGGAGATCGCCTGGAGGTCGGCGGTCAGCCTGCCACACAACGCATCAGGCGTGGTGAGATCGTCATAGGCCCCGGTGCCGGCGGCCTTGAGCTCCGCGCTCATCCTTTGCGCCACCTCGGGAAAGACATAGAAGCTCTCCAGGGTGGTAGCGATATTGGCAACCACCTCGCGGCGGGTATCTGCATCGATGGTGTTATCGGGTTCAGCCACAGCATTGTACCCCTATATATCCGGTCCAACCTATCTGACGAACAGTACTGATTGTGGCGTCAGGCAGCTCATTCCTGAGAGGGTTCGGAACAGATTCATCAAATAGTATCCTCATGCGGCAAGCTCGACAGGTTACTCGACAGCTTCGCGCAGAGCTAGAGTTTTCGGGCTTTCGAGCAGTGGGCGCACCTGGTACGCCTGAACACTCTGAGAGTGGCCCGCGAAGACTTTGACGGAGTCGCCTGCCGTCAGGCCGCTCAAATAAAATCCCCACGGGCACCCTTGTGCTCCTGAAGACCACCACAGCACCCATAATTGCAGGATCGCAGTGTACGATATAAACAATAATCTGTGTCCGGCAGTATGTGGCCTCCACTCAGCTTGAGGCCAAACTCAGGCTTGCGACATCATCATAAACCCCAGGATAACATACTGGCAAGAGGCGCGTGCGAAAGGGGAGGGGCGCATGCGTGCTAAATAGAGGAGATGTCAGGCGTGAGCTAGGCATGCCCCTTGTCCTGGCAGACGGAGGCTATGGCCTGCTACTTGCCATGTGGGTCGAGAGGTTGATACCATACACAAGCCTAAGCCCTTGTGAAAGGGGCTATGGAATGCGCCATCGCTAAAATCGTATACCTGGTGATAACTGCACTGATAGATAAGCATGCCTCCCTTGCGCCAACCGGCACACATCGTCTACACTGGGGCACCTGGGACGTCTGCCAACCGGAGACCTGGGATATAATCAGCAGGGCACGCGCCAGGCATGTACCTTTACGACTACGATACGGGAGCCTGCACGCGTGCCGGCAAACATAGCAGCCGGCGCACAGTTCGCGCCGTATTGAGCATAGCTCAAGGAGGTTCTAATGTCAGTAACCGGTCAAGAGCCACGAGGCGTTCACCTCGTGGGAAGCGTTCCCCTGGAGAACGCCGAGCAGGTATTTCGCGCCACAAGCGCTATTCTGGGCGAGCGAGTGAAACGCATTCCCGACGGGGAAACGGGAGCCCGCACCAACTGGATCGGCTGGCAGGCGGGCGTACTTATGCAGCACCCTGCCTTCGAGATCGTACCGCCTGCAGACCCCAAGTATGCAGCCTTGCCTGTTTTCCGCCTGACGGATAAGTCGTCAGGCAAAGTTCACTTCTCCGACCTGGGCTACGCAACTGCGGCAAAGGAGTCGTACGCGCTCTTTGCTCGCTTGAAGAAGGAAGGTGTGGTGCCCGAGAATGCGCGCTTCCAGGTCAGCCTGCCCACGCCGATTGCGACGGTAGCCGCCTTTATCGCCACTGCGGATCAGGCAGAGGTCGAGCCGGCCTACGAAGCGCGCATGCTTGAGGAGATGAATGAGATCGCGCAGGCGGTACCGCGCGACCAGCTCGCCATCCAGTGGGATGTGGCGGTGGAGTTCGGCATTATGGAAGGGGTATGGAAGCCCGAGCCTGGGATCGAGCAGGACCAGGTGAGCCTGGTGGCGCGCCTGGTGCGTATTGGGCAAGCGGTGCCCGAGGATGTCGAGCTTGGCTACCACCTCTGCTATGGCGACGCGGGCCACGAGCACTTTGTGCAGCCCAAAGATACCGCCAGGCTGGTTTTAGTGGCCAACGCAATCGCGGCCGGGCTCAAGCGTCCACTCAACTGGATCCACATGCCTGTGCCTCGTGAGCGCGACGATGATGCCTACTTCGCGCCTCTCAAGGGGCTCAAGCTCCACCCCGGGACGGAGCTATACCTGGGGCTTGTCCACCTGACAGGCGGCGAAGAGGCCACGCGCAAGCGCATCGAGGCCGCACAGCGAACCGTGTCCGTCTTCGGCGTCGGCACGGAATGCGGCATGGGCCGGCGCAATAGTGAGACCATCCCGGAGTTGCTGAAGATGCACGCGGCGGTGGCAGGACCGCAGTCAGGCGGCTGACCCCGTCAGGCCATGTCAGATTTGCCGTGTCGCTTTGATGGGGGAGGAGATCAATCATCGGGTGCCGCCGTCGGTTCTACAGGGAAGATCCACGTCATGTGGGTATGCTTGACGTCTCTTCTTGAGGGGGTATAATAGCCTCCTTTATAAGGTGAACTGAGGAATCAACAAATGCAACCTGCGGGTTGCATTTGTTGATTCCTCAAGAGATTAGTTTCTCCCTGCACACTCAGGGTAGATCACCTCCATAAGGCAGACACCGGCTACACGATAGATCCTTGAGATAAGGCCGACACCTGCGACAAGGTGCCGGCTTTCGCCTTATGGAGGTGAGAACGCTGCTCGCCGATCCAGTCTCTGTGCTGCGCCAGCGTGTCAGCGCGAGAAGCCAACATGCTCACCATTTCTACCGGGGCAGCCCCGCCTATGTGCGCTCGGAGCGCGACTGCCAACTGCGGGTCGAGCGCCTCGGCCACTTGGTTGTCGGTTATGCTCAGCTCTATACCGGCGCGGGCAGCGGCCTCTATTATCTCCCCTGCCCTAAGCGTATGGAGTGGGCGGCTTTCCTCCATCATCGTATCGACGAGGCCGCCGATAATCGGGTAGATCCGGCGGTAGCCGACGCCACTCCGCTGGGCCACCATATCGGCCAGATCGGTGGTACTCGAGTAGTTGGCCCGCACCGCCTCCAGCATACGATCTTTATCGACCCGCAGCGTCAGGAGAGTGGTGCGCAAGATGCCGAGCGCCGAAAGGGTCTTGCTGAAGCCGAGGGCGCTCCACTCCTTGATCTCGCGCGTGTCCCGATTGTAGCCCATCGGCAAACCAGTCAGGAGGTTCGCGGCTGTGCCCGCCAATCCTATCACCTCGGGGCCTGTGGCACGCAACAGCTCCAGGGCGTCGGGGTTCCGCTTCTGGGCCATGACGGAACTGCCGGTAATCGGGTGTTGGCGCTGGGATACCGCCTCACCGAGATGCGCGTAGCCGAACTCCCAGGTGGTAAAGAGGAGCAGGTCGGCGGCTATCTTACTTATGGCGAGCGCCAGGCGCTTGCAGAGGTCGAGGTAGGCAAGCTGTGGGAGGCCCCGCGACCCTATCGCGTCCTGCGGCACCTCCCACACCCGGCTGAAGCCGAGCAGTCGAGCCGTCATCTCTCTATCTATGGGCCAGGAGGTGCC
>JALYYZ010000404.1 GCA_030945985.1 Chloroflexota bacterium | reverse complement strand
GTTGCCCAGGCCGTTGAGCTTGTAGGTACTCACGTCGCCCGATGCGAGCGAATAGTCAAGCCAGGTCCCAAAGAGGCCCACGGGCACATACTGGTCCTGTATGGTCCCGCTGATATCGGGGGCTGTTGCCTTGATGTTGGCAAAAGTTCCGTCGGGCTTCAGCAGGTCTACGGCAGTCAGGCCCTTAGTCCTGTTCTGGTAGTACATCATGCCGGTCGTAGGATCTATGACGATGGTCGAAAATCCTGTGACGGTGGTAAAGCGGGTAACCCATTTGCTAGTCCCATCGTCAGCCACACTGAGAAGCCCAAAGCCGCCTGTCTTCTCCGAGTAGAACACTATCTGCTTGTTTGGCCCGGCTACTATGGTTGTCCAGCCCTGCTCGAAGCCATTGAGGCCCTTGGATGAATCGGGGTACTGCTGCAGCGGGGTTAGTGTGCCATCCGCACCGACGCGTGCCGCCATACCCACGCCGCTGGAGCCGTTGTAGAAGATTGCGACATTGTTGGTCGCCACTGCAACGTTTGTCCAGCCCGCAATCGTGAGGTTGGAGATCGTAAGGGACTGAGGCGTGGGTACAACCGTAATGCTGGGCTGAGGAACGACTGTACCTCCTCCACCACCGGCTCCATGCTTGCTGTTGTAGGAGAAGACACCCAGAAGAGACAGTAGCACCTCGTTAGGTGTGCCCGCGAACTCAGGGTGCATCTCGAACACCGCTCGTTGGAAATATTGCACTGTGTAGGTCTTGCCGTCAGTGGAGCTTTTCTCCTGGAACTCATCTGAGATGGGATAGCCTTGCTGCGCCAGCCCTCCGTGTTGCTCCCAGTACGTGCGGAATGCTCCACCTATCGTCTTGCCCGTCTCTGAGAACTTGCGAGGGTTGGTAGTGCTTGCCTTTTGCACTGGGGCTGCTCCCGCGTACTTGCCGTTATAGGCGGAGGTGCCCAACAGCGACAGCAGCACATCGTAAGGCGGCGCATTCTCAGGGTGCATCTCGAACACTGCTCGCTCAAAGTACTGCACTGTGTAAGTCTTGCCGTCTGTATCTGACTGCTCCTGCATCTCGTCCGAGACAGGCAAGCCTTGCTGTGCCAGAGCGCCGTGCGAGTCCCAGTATTGGAAGAACTTGGGCCCTACTGACTTGCCCGTCTCAGGGAAGTACTGTGCGTCTCCCGCGTACGATCTGCTTGCCATGGGTACCACTGTCCCTGCAAGCAGAGAAGCCAGTGCCAATGCGTAAAGAATGCCACGTTTGTTCATTACTACTCTCCTTTACTTTCCAGCCCTTCAGCGGGTCTAGGTTGAATAATGCCGTCTGCGCCCAGTACCGACCCTGGCGAGGTTGCCGCCAGCATCGCACGCAGCGTATCTACCAGCGCGTCCCAGTTTTGGAACTCGTGGGCCTCGCCGTCCACCTCCTGCGTCCAAAAGCGCACTAGAAAGAGGTCCGTATGCTTTAGATTGCGTCCTGGTCTCATAGTTGCCGGTTAGCCCTCCGTACCTTCCGTACCCTCGTGCTGTTGTCGCTTCGCAATAGTTTTGTTGGTCCTCGCCCTGCGCGAGGAATGGTAGCGTACTCTCACAGTTACTGTAGCAGCATATGGGGCAAATTGTGCTATACTAACGCTATACAAAAAAGCGCATGGTCTACACACGCTGCGGCTCGTCTATATGAGAGCATAGGGATACGCCATGACCGATGGCACTACCGGCACCAGGTTTGGCGTGTGGCTGAAGCAGCGCCGCAAAGAGCAGGGTATCGGGCCCGATCAATTTGCGGAGCTTGTTGGCTGCTCCTCTATCACCCTGCTCAAAATAGAGGCAGGCGAGCGCCGTCCTTCCCGCCAATTGGCTGAACTGCTGGCCGCGCAGCTCCACATCGCCACCGACGAGATTGAGCCGTTTATTGCCTTTGCGCGTATCGGGCATGCAGCCATGTTGGACACGACGAGCGAAGCTGCGGCCCGCGCTCCCTGGCGTTCTGCCCACAGTCGCCTGACCAATCTCCCATCAGTACTCACTTCCTTTGTTGGGCGCGAGGAGGATGTGGATAAAGCACTCAGCCTTCTGCTTCAGCCGAAGGTGCGCTTGCTAACGCTCACCGGAGCGCCGGGTATCGGTAAGACGCGGCTCGCTTTACAGGTAGCTTCCAACCTCGCAGGCAACTTCGAGGATGGGGTCTTTCTGGTTGAGCTCGCCCCAATCAGAGATCCTGACTTGCTCTCGGCCACAGTAGCGCGGACGCTCGGCCTGAAGGAAGAAGCCACACAAACAGTAGAGGATCTGTTGCTCAAACACCTGAGCGACCGGCGGATGCTCCTGGTGCTTGATAATTTCGAGCAGTTGCTGGACGCCGCGCCTGCTGTGGTGAGATTGCTGGAGGCCAGCCCCTGGCTCAAAGTGCTGGTGACCAGCCGCGAGGTGCTGCACGTCAGAGGCGAGCGCCGCCTGCCTGTGCCTCCTCTCAGCACGCCCGAACGAGGGCATCTCCCACGGATCGAGGCGCTGGCACAATATTCGTCAGTGGCGCTCTTCATTGAGCGCGCCGGCACCGTCTCCCCCGGCTTCACGCTTACAGAGGCGAACGCTGCGGACGTGGCCGCTATCTGCATCGGGCTCGAAGGGCTTCCATTAGCTCTGGAGCTTGCCGCTGCTCGGCTGGAGCAGTTTGCGCCCGGCGTCATGCGCGCCGCCCTCGGCAACCGCCTCAGTTTGCTGACGGGCGGAGAGCGCGACCTCCCATTCAGACAGCGCACTCTGAGGAGCGCGATTGAATGGAGCTATGAACTGCTCAGCGCGAACGAGCAGCGCTTGGTGCGGTTACTGGGCATCTTCGTAGGCGGCTTTACGCTTGAAGCAGCCGCAGCGCTCTACGGCGAACCGACGCGCGATGTCCAGGAGCGGCTGGCGGTACTGGTCGACAAGAACCTTATCAGGATGGACTTACGCCTCGGAGAAACACGCTACGGGATGCTCGAAGTAATACGCGAATTCGCCCTGGAAGATCTGGTAGTACGCGGGCAAGAGGAGGAGACCAGGCAGCGGCACGCGCTCTATTTTCTGCAATTTGTGCAGAGGGCGGCTAACCACTTTGCCGGACCCGAGCAGGTGGAGTGGCTGGACGAGGTGGAGCGGGAATACAACAACATCTCTGAGGCGCTTGAGTGGCTTCTGCGTGGAAGGCACGGCAAGAGCGAACGGGAGCGTCTGGAAATGGCAGCGCATTTCTGCTCGGCGCTGTTCCTTTTCTGGGAGAAACATGGCCATCCGGGCGATGCTCGCGCATGGTTCAAGCTGGCTGCCCAGCGCATCACCAACCTCGTTGAAGAGGACGCCAAAACACACGTTGGGGCCGGTGCGGAGGTTCCAGCCACAGGGAACGCTTCCTACGGCTCATACGCCACACACGTCGCGCTGGCGCTTGCACCCGATTTGCCGGTGCTGTGGGCGAGGATGCTCAGTGGCGCAGGAGTGACCGCCTACTACCAGGGCGACTACGAGGAGGCTCGCGCCCTGCACGAAGAGGGCCTGGCTCTGCGCCGCGGAATGAACGACCGCACCGGTATCGCTGCCTCGCTGAACAACCTCGGCAACGTGGCCTCCGAGCAGGGAGACCTCGAAGCCGCTCGGTTCTACCATGCAGAGAGCCTTCTAATCGCTAGGGAAATCAACGACGAATGGAAGATCGGCATGAGCCTCAATAACCTGGGCATCGTGGAGATGAACCTGGGCAATTTAGTGGAGGCGCGCGCCCTCTTTGACGAGAGTCTGGCCCTCGCCCGCGAATCGGAAGATGCAGGGAGCATCGCGCGAACTCTCAATAACCTGGGTATAGTGACACGCTATGGGAAAGAGTACACCCAGGCGCGCGCCTTTTGCGAGGAAGCGCTCGTGTTAGATCGGCAGATGGGAGAGAACCGTGGTGTTGCTCTTACTCTTGTAAACATGGGCTTCGTGGCTAGGGACAACGCTGAACATGCGCAAGCACGCGACCTCTTCTTGGAAGGATTGCAACTGGTGAGCGAGGTAGGAGACAAGCGCGTCACGGCCGAGTGCCTTGAGGGGTTGGCGAGCGTTGCAGTTGCGACGGGTAGTGATAAAGACGCTGAGCTGGCCGTAAAACTGTACGGGGCCGGCTCGGCCATTCGCCGCAACATCAATGCTCCCTTGGCTCCCGTCGAGCAGATAAGCTATGATGAAGCGCTGCGGCTCGCGCGTGAGCGGGTCGGGGAAGTAGTCGGGAGGGCAGCGTGGGAAGAGGGACAAGCACTGTCGATAGAAGCCGCGATCGCACTTGCGCAGGGTGCCTAATTCACGTTGCAGCCAACGTCAAGTCATACGGGCAGGCAACGGTGGCAGTCTGCACGGTGGCATCTGCTTACCGGACTGTGGCATTAGGTGGTATCTTCCTGGAGCAAGGGGTTGAGAAGGCATGGCCTACACTGCAGATTGGATCTAGGCAATCGTTGCTGAACGGACGGCCTGACGGCTGCTTCGGACAAGCACGGCGTCGTTCAACCAATCTAAATCACGCAGGAGCGTTGCATAATTATGTCAAGCAAGTCAGAATATGAAACTCTGTTCGCCTATAGTTGGCACACGAGCGACCGTTTGCTCGAAGGCGCAGCGAAGCTGAGCGTTGCAGACTACATAGAGACGCCGCACTACGGCCAGCGTTCGTTGCACGGCCTCTTCTTCCATATGTTGACGACGTTGCGCGGCTATCGACTGGCCTTTGAAACAGGCCACCAGCCCTCTCCGCTCGATCCGGAGGACTACCCCGACCTCTCCTCTATTCGCACTGCCTATCGCCAGGAGCAGGCGGCCTGGCAGGAGTTGCTGGAAAGCTGGAGTCCTGAAGACTACACGGGCGTCGCCAACCTGACCAGGCTCGGCGGCCAGACGATGAGCATGCCCCGCTGGCGTATACTGCAGCAGATCGTCATGCACAACATGCAGCACCACACGGAGGTCGCCCAGATCCTCACGAACCACGGCGAATCACCGGGCGACATCGATTTCCTCTTCTACAGATAGGCAGGCTTTCACGCACTAGCGCCAATAAAAGCTATGTCGACATCGTCGCTCCGCACATCTGGTCTGGGTGAGTTCATACTTTCTTCTTGCGCGCTTTTGCCGAAGCTTTGTTGAGGTTCTCGCTAACTTTAAACCGCACAATCTTGCTTATAAGTTCCAGCGGCAACGGTTCGCCAATGGGGAACTTCACAGAGCCCTTTGTGCTCTCATACGCTGATAATTCATTCTTGAACGCCGCAATCCCACTTCCCGTTGGATAGAGCCCTATATGGTTCTTGAGCGCGGCAAAATACACCAGGTTGCCGTTCTGCGCGAACGCAGGCATCCCATAGCTGATTATCTCCTGGGCCTCGGGAGCCGCAGCTTTGATGGTGGCCCGTACTTCTTCAAGGAGCCACCGTTTCTCCTGGGGGAATGCGGCAATATAGTCGTCAACTGAACTGAAGCCGTCGTTTCGTTGTTCCACGGATCTTCTCCTTCTTGCCGGTTCTACCGATGCCAACGCATGCAGGTACATTACTGCACGCGTCGCTGAGGCGCGGACCAGCGCGGTGAGTGTGCGGAATCGTCTAGGCGCGGGTCCTCAGCGCACGTACTGTATAGCCGTTCCGCAGCCGGTGTCAATCGCTTGTCGATCCATGCCGATCACACGGCCGCGACGCTGTCCATGCACCTCCTACAATAATACCCCAGACCCCTGCGCATATGCACAAGAAGAGTCTAGATTACAGTATAGATCGAGGGATATGTAATGCTACCGTGCTACCACTTGTACCAGCAACGCCTGCGGGGTAAAATGCACTGCCGGCGCAACTGGGCTCCGGCACGAGCAACAGGGGCTAGCAGAGAGCGGTCGCCGCCGAGGAGTTTTGCTATATGGAAGCAGCCGTATTCAGTGATGTTGAAGGCACGCTCATTGACGCTAACCTGCCCAGGCTATCGTTCCAGGTTGGCGCAGCGATGGGGCTCTTCTCGAGGCCCCTCCTGGCGCAACTGGCGCTCATATCTCTCATCTCAAAGGCCCTCCCTCCCGGTCCACGTCGGCGCGCTCGCCTCTCGACCATGCGCCTGGCCATGCGCGGCCAGACTGAAGAGCAAGTAGCGGCGCTGAGCGAAGCCGTAGCCACTGCCGCGCTTGCTCTCGCTAAGCCCGCAAGCCTCGCACGCCTCCGGCAGCACCAGTCAGAAGGCTTGCAGGTGGTGCTGGTAAGCGCCGGCCTGGACCTGGTGGTCGCCGGCCTAGCGCGCAAAATCGGCGCGCGAGGTGAAGGTACAAAGGTCGCGAGGCGTAACGGGCGCTTTCTTGCTCGCTTCGATGGTCCACCGTGTGAGGGGCAGGCCAAGGCCGAGCGGGCGAGGAGGGTCCTGGGTGAGATCAACTGCGAACCAGCCATCTCGTTCGCCTATGGTGATACCGCGTCGGACATACCCTTTTTAGAGCTATTCGGCCACCCGGCAGTCGTCGACCCCGACGCGCAGTTGAGGGCGCACGCGGTCCAGGCGGGCTGGCAAATACTTACAGGCCGTAGTGGGTAAGAACTGACTACTAGTATCTCATCGGCTAAATAATGCTTGTTTTGTTTCATTCCATGTCACGCATGTGATATGGAATGAAAGAATTAATACTTTCCTGGCAAGGTAATAGCTGTTTTGCGACGGACTTGAGGATATCTGCGCGACCAGTAGCAGCGACCATGCCAGGGCACGCCGGTCCAGGCAAACGGCATTCCCTACCGGCACACCTAGATCTATGCCCGGCAGTACGGCTTTAGGTAATGGCGGCATTGGAGAACCCGGACTCTCGAAATGCACGCAGCCCCAGGAGATCCTCTTTTCGTTCCTGCCCACGACTACTGACACACTGCTGTCACAAGCATAGGTTACACTTGCATGTAGAGAGACAAGAAACAACTATTCATGCAAGCAACAAGGAGCAAGATCCAAATGCACTTTACAATGACCCCTCGCGGCCCCTTTACACTAGACACCGTCAACGACTATTTCGGTGGCTGGATGCCCTTTGCGCCCGATCCTTCGGCGGTGGTTATGGCCTTTCCGATGGAGGGCTGGGAAGCCTCGGCAGCGGTGGTCCTCACCCAGGGTGACGACCCCTCAGTGAATGGACAGGTGCATCTGGGGGCTGACCAGAAGGCAGGTGAGAGTAGAGCAGAGCAGGCATGGCAACAGGCGCTGGCGGTCGTGTCGCTCGACTGCGACGGCACAGCTTGGCCACAGGTGGGGCGTCGAGATCCCTTCATCGGCGGCTTACAGGAGAAGTACAGCTTCCTGCGCCCCGTGCTTTTTCATTCGCCCTATGAAGGGGCAGCGTCCTTTATCATCGGCCACCGGATCTCCATGCGCCAGGGCAGGACTATTCGCCGGTCCATGTCTCAAGAGGTGGGTGACACTCTGAACGTGGATGGTGAGACGTTGTACGCCTTTCCCCGTCCACAGACACTTCTCGCAACAGAACGCGTCGCAGGCATCAGCGCCGAGAAAGTCGAGAGGCTACATGGCATCGCCAGGGCAGCGCTCGACGGCAAGCTGGATCGCGCCTATTTGCGCTCACTGCCGGTAGAGCAGGCGCTGGAGGAGCTGCGCAAGCTCAGCGGCGTGGGGCCATTCTTCGCCCAGGGCATCCTGATGCGGGCGGCGGGCCTGCAAGATGCGGTCACCGACGAGGATGTAAGCAAGCAGGCATTGCAGCACGCCCACAACCTGCCCACATTGCCCAACCTGCAAGACGTGCTGAACTACGCCGAAACGTGGCGTCCCTACCGCATGTGGGCAGAGGTGCTGCTGCACGTCTGGTTCCGCAGGGAGATGGGCGGGCCGCAGGGACAGGCTGCTAAGGCCGCGCCGTCTTCGACGGGGCGATCTTCTGCTTCATCTTGAAGGTGCCAAGCTGAGAAAGCTGCACCTGGTTCGCAGGGTCGTTTTCGGTGTGGAACTCGAAAACGGCCCGCTCAAAGTACTGCACCGTGTAAGTCTCGCCGTCCAGGGGGCTTACTTCGCTGAACTGATCGCTCACCGGGTAGCCCTGCTGCATTACGTCGCCATGCTGCCGCCAGTACTCCAGAAAAGCGCCGCCGAGCCTATGCCCCGTCTGCGGAAAGTAGGCCGAGCCCTCTGAATAGTCGGGCCGCTGTCCGGGCGCGCCGGCGGAATACCTCGCGTGGTACGCCTGAGCACCCAGCAGCGACGCCAGCACCTCCGGCGATTTCGCGCCTCGATTGTCGGGGTGGTACTCCAGCACCGCGCGCTCGAAGTACTGGACAGTATACGCCTTGCCATCCACCGTGCTCTGCTCTTGCATCTCACCCGATATAGGGAGACCTTGCTGAGCGATGCCCCCGTGTGTACGCCAGTAGTCAAGGAATATGCCGCGCACGCTCTTGCCGGTCTGTTGACACTGCATCTGGTCCCCGCCCGCCGGCAGAGGCTGTGCCTGCAAGGCCGACACGTTCTGGGCCTTTGGAGCAGATTTCAGGTAGCGGTCAAAGAAGTCGCCGACCATTCGCGTTATAGCGTCGCGCGAGGGGCTCATCGTGCCGCCGGTCGCCGTAAAGCCGTGACCAGCGTTCTGCACAACCACCAGCGTCACCGGCACCCCCACCGCCTTCAGCCTGCTCGAGAATTCCAGTGAGAGGCCAACAGGCACAGTCGCGTCCTGTGCGCCGTGAATGATGAGAAATGGTGGATCGTCCTTGCTCACGTAGGTCACAGGGCTAAATCCGGCAAGACGCGATTCACCGCCGAACACAGGGAGCAGGTCGGGGCGGCTCTGAGGTACCTCAGCCAGATCGGCGCGACCATACATGTCCACTACGGCCTGTACCCTGCTCGACACGCCGGAGTACCCGCCCACGCCTTCCATCCCTGCTGTGGAATCGGCGGTGCCCACAAGGGCAGCTAACTGTGCCCCGGCGCTCGCACCCCACGCGCCGATACGGGCGGGGTCGATTCCTAGACTTGAAGAGTTAGCGCGCAGGTAACGCACAGCGCACTTGGCGTCTTCTATCGGCGCCGGGAAGCTGAACTGGGGATAAAGGCGGTAGTTGATCGAGGCCACCAGGTAGCCCCTGCTAACCAGGTCGGCGATCTCGGGAGCGCCCTCACCACTGGCCTTGTCACCCCCCGTCCACGAGCCGCCATGAACAAACATAGCAGCGGGCACAGGCGTAGTATCCTCCCTGTGCGGCTCGTAGATGTCCATCTTCACAACAGCACTGTCGCCCGTACAGTAGACCACGTCCCTGCGCACGATCTGCGGAGTTCGCTGTTCCGGGTCAACTGCGGCAGCGCGCACCTGCGTGAGCGCACCAAGAGGCGACACTGTCAGTCCCGCAGCAACGAGCATGAGGACCAGAAAGTGCCTCAGCGTGAAATTATGATCTTTTCTTGTAATCATCTAAAAGGCAATTTACCAGGTAGCTGGACGGCGGAAATCACGGCTATCAACGCTCGATTAACAAGCGGTCCGCGCAACCTGATGCTCAAGTCATGAACCGGCAAGTTGTTTACCGGCGCTATGACAGAACTCTTTAGAACGGATGAGGCAGCCACGTACAGAGAAATTATAACATAGCAGCGTTGCAAGCAAAAGTGGTCCGATTTTTCGGAACCTGGCTCATGCAAAGTCAATAGTGAGCCAGGCGCTCAGGACAACGAGCCGACAAGAGGATCCTGTAGTCTGTGTCCGGACGCTACTAGCCGCCCGGTAAGCATAACCCCTCTCGTCCAGAAAGCCTACTTCAACGGTATCATTCCTTTTGTGCCCGGAGACGGCTGGAGCCACGGCTGCCACGGCTCTGATGGCGTAGCCACAGGAGCAGGCGTAGCGGTGGCCGGAGGGGGGCTCGCGAGCGCACTGCTGTAGAACTGCAAGTAGTCCAGAATGTGCGTGCTCCAGTAGTCACCCGCGTGACCACCAGGGAAGAGGTGCCACTCGTGAGGAATGCCTTGCGCCGTGAGCAAGTCATGAAACCCCTGGTCGGCCGGCAGCCAGGCGTCACCCGCACCGTCGTCGATGTAGAGCTTGATGGTACGCGCGACGTCAGGGTGCGCTTTGTAGAGGTAAACTGGGTCATGTGCATCGAAGTAGGTGCGATTTGCAGCATAGTAGGGAGGCGCGTCAGCGAAGACGTGCAGCGAAGGGCTGTCCGCACCCGCCACACCGAAGATGTCAGGATAAAGTATGGCAAGCTCAAGAGCCCCGTAACCTCCCATTGACAGGCCGCCGATCGCCCTGTACTGCCTGTCTGCAAGCGTCCGGTAGCGCGAGTCGATCTGGGTTACTACATCGTGCGCCATGTATGTTCCCCACTGAGGCCCACCCGATTGGTCCACCCAGTATCCCTGGTCACCTTCAGGTAGAACTATTATGAACTGCGAGATCTGTCCGGTGCTCATTGTATCTTGCG
>JALYYZ010000398.1 GCA_030945985.1 Chloroflexota bacterium | reverse complement strand
GGCGAAAAGCCTTCGAGTGGATAACCCTGTCGCGGTCCCGCATAAAGGTGGTGCGCAGAGAAGACTCGGCCTCCGGGTGGGGGCGCGTAGCCTCGGCAGCTTTCGCGGCAAGGGGCGACAGACGCGTATACTCCTCCTGCTCCAGCCGTTCTCGTATGTAGTGCGGGTTATTCTCGATGACGGGCATCAGATCCCCTTACTTGTCCTTTTCAACCTCAGCAAGTGCCGCCTGGGCGGCCGCTAGACGTGCCACGGGCACCCTGTAGGGCGAGCAAGAGACATAGTTCAGGCCTGCGTTGTGGCAGAATTGTATAGAAGAAGGATCGCCTCCATGCTCGCCACATATACCTACTTTGAGGTCGGGGCGTGTCTTCCTGCCCTCCTCGGTGGCCATTCGCACCAGCCGGCCAACACCATCAGGGTCGAGCACCTGGAAGGGATTCTCAGGAAGGACCCCACGCTCGACGTATTGTAGGAGGAACTTGCCCTCAGCATCATCACGGGAATAGCCATAAGTCGTTTGGGTGAGGTCATTGGTACCAAAGGAGAAGAATTCGGCATATTCTGCTATCTGGCCTGCGGTGAGGGCTGCCCGCGGCACTTCGATCATCGTCCCGAACTTGTAAGGGATCTCCTTGCCTGCCGTTTCCACCTCCTGCTTTGCTACGCGCTCGAGTATATCTCGGACCAGCTTCAGCTCGTTGACATGACCCACAAGCGGTATCATAATCTCGGGGTGCGACTCGAGGCCTTCGTTGAGGAGTTGCACAGAGGCTCTGAGGATAGCGCGCACCTGCATCTCATTGATTGCAGGGTAAAGTATGCCCAGGCGGCAGCCACGCAGGCCCAGCATCGGATTTTGCTCCCGCATGCCGCCTACTATACCGAGGAGGTGGAGCTTGCGCGTGTACTCTTCGCTGCCTGATTGACCCCGCTCGCGCATCTCTGTCGTCTCTACCAGGAGATCTTCGTATGAGGGGAGGAACTCGTGCAGAGGCGGGTCGAGCAGACGGATTACCGTAGGCTTACCCCCCATGGCTTTAAGAATGCCGTAGAAATCAGCCTGTTGAATCTCCTGCAACTGGGCCAGGGCGGACGCATATTCGCGTACAGCTTCAGAGCCTGCGGCATCTTCCTGGGCCTTCTTTAAGGCTGCTTGGGCTAGCGCGCGCTTACCTTCCTCCGACGAGCCTAGCGCATCCTGGGCTGCTGCCACCGCGCTACCGAGACGTGTGGCCTCTGCTGCGGAGAGGATCATCTGGCGAACAACGGGGAGGCGCTCTTCCTCGAAGAACATATGCTCGGTGCGGCAAAGGCCGATGCCTTCAGCACCGAATTTTACCGACTTGATAGCATCGCGCGGGTAGTCAGCATTAGCCCATACACCGAGACGGCGCTTGCTGTCTGCCCACTTTAGCAACTCTACAAGATCATACTCTTCTTCGTACTTGGGTTCGATAAGGGCAATAGAGCCGGAGAAAACTTCGCCTGTAGTGCCGTCGATGGAGATAATCTCACCACTGCGTATGGTTTGTCCGTTCGCGGTAAAATAGCCCTCGTCGTCGTCTACATGGAGGCCACCGTTCTCGGCTCCTGCTACGCAAACTTTGCCGAACTGGCGGGCGACTACCGCCGCGTGTGAGGTAGCGCCACCACGCGCTGTAAGCACACCTTGCGCTGCTATCATGCCGTGAACATCTTCCGGGTTAGTCTCTTCGCGCACGAGAACTACCGCCTCTCCCGCATGCCCGAGCCGGGCAGCTTCATCTGCCGAGAAGATCGCTTTGCCCACTGCGGCGCCCGGAGCGGCATTTAGACCTACCGCCAGCAACTTGCCCTGGGCACGGGCGCGCTCTTTGTCCTTGTCATCAAAACGTGGCAACAAGAGTTGCACCACATGCGCGGGTTCTACGCGCTGTAGGGCTTCTTCTTTCGAGATAAGACCCTCGTTTACCATGTCCACTGCGGCCTTTACCGCTGCCGCCGCAGTACGCTTGCCTGAGCGCGTCTGAAGCATGTAAAGCTTGCCGCGCTCGACGGTAAACTCCATGTCCTGCATATCCCGGTAGTGTTGTTCTAAATCATGGGCAATGGTATTGAATTGGGCATAGACTTCGGGCATCTCCTGCTCCAATTGAGCAATCTTCTGGGGAGTGCGTATACCCGCAACCACATCTTCGCCCTGTGCGTTGACCAGAAATTCACCATACAACTTCTTTTCGCCGGTGGCCGGATCGCGCGTAAAGGCGACGCCCGTGCCCGAGTCGTTGCCCATATTGCCGAAGACCATCATTACCACGTTCACAGCGGTGCCCAGGTCATGTGCGATCCCCTGGGCGTTGCGATAGGCGAAAGCGCGCGGGGAGTTCCAGGAGTTGAAGACTGCCTCAATAGAGAGACGCAGTTGCTCGTAGGGGTCGTCCGGGAATGGGCGCCCGGCATGGCGGTGGACAGCCTCTTTGAACTGCTCGACCAGAGTTTGCATGTCGGACGCTGTAAGGTCTGTGTCGAGGGAGACGCCCCGCTGGGCTTTTATTGCGTCCAGGAGATCATCGAAATACTTGGCTTCGACACCCATCACTATGCGGCCAAAAAGCTGGATAAAGCGGCGATAGGCATCGTAGCCGAAACGCTCGTTGCCGGTAAGCTTGACGAGCCCTTGCAAGGTCTCCGGATTCAGTCCCAAGTTCAGGATCGTGTCCATCATACCCGGCATGGAGAACTTCGCGCCCGAGCGGACGGAGACGAGGAGGGGATTGTGTGGGTCGCCCAGGTGTTTGCCTGTTTCGGCTTCAACAGTGCGCAGAGCAGCTATAGCCTGGTCCCACAAACCCTTTGGAAATTGCCTGTTGTTCGCGAGGTAGGCGCGGCAAGCTTCTGTGGTAATAGTAAAGCCGGTGGGCACGGGGAGCCCGGCGTTTGTCATCTCCGAGAGGCCTGCGCCTTTGCCACCCAGGAGATCGCGCATCTTGGCGTTTCCCTCGGCGAAGAGGTATACCCACTTGTGGGCGGTCGGTGATTGTGGCTCGGTGTTCGATTGAGTTGTGGCTGCCATCTTCTACTCCTTCTATTGTCTGTTGTTTGGTTCGGATGTATCTCGGCTTTCTGATAAATGCCCTCTTATCTACTCGCCCTGTTATATGGGTATAAGGATCATCATGGCTGCTCTGCTCTGTCGCTAAAATAGACCACCATGTCGGTTTGTGGCACCTCCATGCCGAGTTGTCCCAGCATCGTACCGATCTGGGCGCGGTGCTCGGTTTGGTGGTTGGGAACCTGCAGGAGCATGTGCCAGATGGGACGGATGCGCACCTTGCCGTCAGGGGCAGTATATGTGATTTGTTCGCCCAGGCGCTGGGCAGTGATATGGGCGAGATAATCTATAGCGCCGGCGTGTACCTCGTTCCACCAGGATACGAGGGCATCAAGGTTGGGGAAGTCTTCGCCTTTCCACAGCCGCATTGGGGATTCTCCCAGGCAGCGCTGGATCCAGAGCCACTCCGAGGATGCCATATGGGTGAGGGTGCTGTGGATCGATCCATAGACTCCTTTAGCTGCTCCGTCCGTTAGCTGGGCCTCGTCCAGGCTTGCTATAACAGGGAGAAATTTGTCCCTAGCCCAGATGGAATAGTCGAAGAGGGTATGCAGCATCTGCTTGGAGTATTGGTCAACCTCTACGCCGGCCTGGAAATCGAACCTGCCACTCATCTGTTCTTCCTCATGTGTAGAGACCTGTGCCAAAAGTGCCCAGATCATTCACTATTATATACATAAACGTGCGGCTGCTCAATCGCAGCGCAGTTCAAGGTCGTAGGCGCAGCCTAACCAGGTTTGTCCTACGATTGCATGGCCTTCCAGCAACCTGTGATTACCCTATCCTGGACAGCAGGAGCCTGACCGGCGTGGAGCCATGCAGGATCAGGATATCGCCTGTCAAGCGCAGCCTGACAGGTCGGCACACGTTATGTTATAATCGCTCTTTGTACGAGTCTTATTTCCTGTTGTTCAAGAGGAGCCATGTCAATGCTAGAAACGGCTAATCCGGCGGAGATCGAGGGTGGGCAGAGCGGGCAGCGGCTTTATAGCGTGGAGACGCTCCTGGCACGGCTCGCCAGGGTACGAAAGCGCATGCAGGAGGAGGGGCTGGATAGCCTGCTCATCTCGCACCCGGATAACCGCCGTTACCTGAGTGGTTTCAGTGGCCATGATATGCCTCCGCTCGACAGCGCCGGCTTCCTGCTGATCGGTACAAACGACCTCTGTCTCATTACTGACGGCAGGTACACAATACAGGCGGCCAGAGAACTTGCGCCTGAACTCAATATATCGGTGGTGCTGCGGCAAGGCAAGGTGCAGAAGGCCTTGGCCGAGCAGGTGACAGCGAGAGAGTGCAAGCGGCTTGGCTTTGAAACTGCACACCTATTACACATGTGGTGGCGAGCTCTTGATAAGTCGCTACCCGATACGGAGTTAATACCCACACTCAAGGTGGTCGAGCCCTTCAGACTCGTAAAAGACGCTGATGAGATCAGGATACTGCGCAGAGTTATAGAGATCTCCGACAAAGCATTCGACATGGTGAGCACGCGCATCGAAGCAGGCATGACCGAAAAGCAAGTTGCCTGGGAGATCGAGAAGACGATGCGCGATCTTGGAGCAGATGACCGCGCATTCGGTACTATCGTGGCGGCGGGGCCAAACGGAGCAATGGCCCACGCAGTGCCGGGCAACAGACCCATCCAGGAAGGTGAGCCCGTGGTGATAGATATGGGCGCTAAGCTTGACGGCTATAACTCGGATATGACCCGCACGATTTGCCTGGGCGAGCCCACGGACAAGTTCAAGGAGATATATAACGTCGTGCTTGAAGGTCATCTGAAGGCCGAGCGCGAGATGAAAGCAGACGTCAGCGGCGTCGTGGCCGACGCCTATGCCAGGGACGTAATCGCTGCGGCAGGGTACGGTGATCACTTTACACACGGCCTCGGGCATGGTATTGGACTTGAGGTGCATGAAGGACCTAGCCTTAGCAAGATGTCCGAGGATACGATTCCCGAGGGTGCCGTAACCAGTGATGAACCTGGCGTCTATATAGAAGGCTGGGGTGGAGTGAGGATAGAGGACCTTGTGCTATTCCATGCTGATGGGGTGGAAGTGCTGACTAAAGCACGCAAAGAAGGACCCTATAAGTAGGACCATCGATGGACCCACTAAGATGATCCATCAGGTGGAAGAGTAGAATACGCACAGCATAGATTTAGACTATTAGCCATAGCTGGGAGAAGAGAGATGACGGTAACTACAAGTGAACTTCGCAAAGGGTTGACAATAATCCTCGACGGCGACATGTATAAAGTGATGGATTGGGCGCACAACAAGCAGGGCCGGGGCAGCGCCCAGGTACGACTCCAACTCAGGAACGTGCGCACCGGCAGCAATGTTGAGAAGTCCTTCCAGGCCGGGGCCAAATTTGATGATGTGCGCATGGAGCGCAGGCCGTTGCAGTTTATGTATGCTGATGGAGACCAATATAACTTTATGGACCCTGCGACATACGAGCAGACGAGCTTGAACGGCAATGTGCTTGGTGATGCTATGAACTACATCAAAGAGAACGACACGGTTGATGTGCTGATGTACCAGGACGAAGTGATCGATGTCGACCTGCCCGCAGCCGTGGTGTTGACTATAACCAGGAGTGATCCCGGCGTGCGCGGTGACACGGCAACCGGCGCGACCAAGCCTGCCACTCTGGAGACGGGTATTACAGTGAATGTGCCCCTCTTTGTGAATGAAGGCGACCGCGTAAAGGTAGATACTCGTAGCGGCAAGTATCTCGAGCGCGTATAAGCAAGGGCTTTCGAGCGGTATTCGCGATGGCACAGGTGACGGGTAGTTTAACGATAAAGTAACAGCCTGTTGCGTCAAGACTTGATACGATCTGATCAGTGGATGCTTTGGGGGTTTGTATGGTACGGCTTCCGGATAAAGGGGTCGAAGGGCAACATGACGAGGCGCCGGGATTGGCCGAGTTGGTACATGAAGTTAAGGAGCTTGTTCGCCTTATCACTGCAACCGATGTAAGTGAGCTGCACCTGGAGAGCGGCCAGATGCGGATCGTAATCAAGCGTGGCGTGCAGCCTTCAGCAGGTGTAATGCCTTCGCACAGCGTCTATACTCCACCTGCAACACTACCTGCCCTAGAGACATCCAGCCCGGTACACCTGATCGGCCATAGCCCGGCGCATGGGGACGATATAGTTGTTGAAGAGGGCGAACAGATCATTGTGTCACCTATGGTCGGCACTTTCTACTCTTCCCCGGCGCCCAATGAAGAAACCTTTGTGTCGGTAGGCGATATAGTGGAGCCCGGCCAGACCGTGGGCATTATAGAAGCCATGAAGATGATGAACGAGATAGAGGCGGAAGTGGCTGGGCGTATCAGCCGAATACTTGTGCAGAATGCCCAGCCAGTTGAATATGGGCAACCTTTGATGGTTGTTTCTGCTGAATTATAACTATCGTAAGCTGGGAGAAACTGCTTCGCATCCGATGCGCCAGTGCATAACCCGCCATTCAACCCATGAGCATTCGTAAGATCGGGCTGGGGCTGCTAGTCAGCCTGGTTTGCCTCTATTTCGTGCTGCGCGGTGTGCAGTGGCGTGATGTATGGGATAACCTTAGCCACGTAGATCCTCCGCTCTTTTTGCTCTCCATGCTGCTGATGCTGCTTGCTTATTTTCTGATGACATGGCGATGGCGGCACCTACTCGACCCTTTGGAACTACCGGCCCCCCCTGTGACCCAGGCGAGTGCTGGTGTGCCCACCCGTGGTGTGCGCGGGTATGTCGGTCTGATGAACCTTTATGGTAAGGTGTTGACCGGGTACTTTTTCAATGCTTTTTTCCCTGCTCGTGCCGGCGACGTAGTACGGGCTTATTTGCTGGGCCGGAAGACGGGCCTTACCAAGACTACGATATTGGCGACCATCGTCATAGAGAAGGCTTTTGATGGACTTACCCTGTTATTGATGTTGCTATTGAGCCTTCTCTTTCTGCCTGCAACCGGTGTGACGAATGGTGTCGGTTTATCACCTGCTGTTTTAGCATGGGCAGCAGGCATCAGTCTCATCCTGGCGGTAGTGGGCCTGGCCTTTTTCTATAGGCACAGTGACATGATTGCACGGGCTGTCGACAAGCTCTCTAGCATGCTCCCACTGCCTGTGCGGCTGCGTCATATGCCGGCCAGGCTGGTTGAGACCTTTGCCGGTGGTATGCACGTCTTCAAGAGCCCTTTGCCTTTGATCAGTGCAGCGCTAATATCTTTGCTTGTTTGGGCTACAGTGGCGCTTATGTTTTTTACCGCTCTTATGTCTTTTAAGGCTCCTTTCCCTGTGGACCTTACCGGATTAGTTGGCCTCTTTTTCCTCACATCGGTGGTGAATTTGGGCTTGCTAATACCCGCGCTCCCGGGAAATGTCGGGACCTACGAGGCGCTGTGTATTGCCGCTATGGCCTTCTTCAAGGTGGATAAGGAGCTGGCTGTTGCATTTGCGCTTATCTTTCATGTTGGGCAGTTGATAACCACACTACTCGTCGGGGTTCTTGCTTTCTGGGCTCAGAACCTGTCACTAAAGGAAATGCGACCTGTCGAGGAAGCAGCAGAGCAGGAAGCAGAGAAGAGCCTGTTAGACGCTGACCACATCGTTGAGCATATCGAGGTGGGGGTGCCCAGGTAGGAGATTGGCAGAGCCATGAGCCTGCAAGCTGGTACCTGGAGCGCTAGATAAGAAGAGTAACAAGGAGGCCGCAATTGCGGCCTTCTTGTTACTCTTCTTATCTGTTCAAGTTGTGTGCCGGATCAATTAACGTATATAGCCGCGCTGGTGCATAAAAAGGATGTGCAACTCTGCCGGTGTTGGGCTCGTTATAGTATAGGATATACGGAAAATAAGAGGAAAGTGCATATGATTGCCAAATCGCATAACAACAGCGCCGCCATACTTCTCCTGGCTGCACTTATCGTATCCTTGTCGGCCCTGGCAGGCTGTGGCCCGGAGTCGCCTACAGCTACGCCTGTGACGTCGCCGGCACCTACTTTAGCGCCTAGCCCCGGCACTGTTATTACCGTTACACTACCCAGTGTGACCGTCCAGGCTGCCGATACCAGCGTCGCCGGGTTTACACCTACTAGTGTAGCCATACTAGCGGCATCAGCCACCGTTGCTGGGCCAGCGCAGACGGCGACCCCCGAGCTCACCTCTACTCCGGTTGTGCAAGCCTCGCCTACCATGACGAACAGTCCCACTCCTGTGCCCACAGTGATCCTGGACTACACGTTGAGCAAAATTGCCCTCTCGGGAAAGAATATCACGAGCATGGCTCTCGTGCCTGGTGGCGGCAACAGTGTGCTTGTTGGCGGTACGCAGGGTGTCTGGCTTGGCACCTATCCTTACACGCAGTGGGAGCCTCTCAAGGTGCAGCTTGGTGGTAAGGTCGCTGAGGTTGCGGCGGGCAGCCCCCAGGTTTTCTATCTTACCAGCCATACGGGTTGCGCCAGTGGACTACCTGTTGTGCGCTCACGATCTGTCGATGCCGGTAAAACCTGGGTGAGTATGACCGGGAACGCGGTCACTATCGAGGCGGCAAACGGCACTGTTGCTTACGGCACTACCTGCGAAGGTTCCCTTACGAAGAGCGAGGACGCAGGCGCTACATGGCGCGTCTTGCCAACGTCCAAAGTTAGCGATTATGACCCGCGCTCGGTTGCTGTCAGCCCAGACGGGCAGACGGTTTATGGCGCTTTTGTGAGCGAGGGCGGATCAGGAAAGATAATGCGCAGCATCGATGGTGGCAGCACATGGTTGGAAGTGACGCCCAAGCTGGAGGGTGACAGCATATTGCAGGCACCCACCAACCTAACCTATGTGACAGGTACGGAAGGGCGGCCACAAGATGCGGGTCTCTATATGACAAGCTTTGAAGGGCTCTGGTTCTTGCCTGCCGACTCTTCTGATTGGAAGAAGTTGACCAAGCCCGGCGGACTTTCGCCTGGCGAAAGTTATAGCTGGTTCCCCAGCTTTTATGTAGACACGACCTATAGCGAGCCCGTTATCTACACGTCGCGTGCGAAGCCCGGTACGGGACCGGAGGGGCTAGGTATTTATCGTTCGACCGATAACGGCCAGACGTGGGCCACAATCGTGAAAGGGCTGGCTAAACATATAGCGAGCAGTATGATTATAGTGACAAGTGATAAGCCCACCGTTGCTCAAACATTGCTGGCCGGCACCGACGATGGAATCTGGTCGGTGGCGCTGCAATCCGGCAAGTAGAAGTGTTCGGCCATATCAGGCTAATTGAATATCTGTGAGAGAAGAAACAAATTGGAACTCTGTGGGTTCCAATTTGTTTCTTCTCTCAGCCCCTGAGAGCCGTGGTGAAGCGGCGCTAGGAAGCGACAGCTATGCGGGCAGTGGCTGCTCGCATAGCCGATTCATGAACCGGTGTACACCATGCCTTGTACCTGGCGATGTTGCCACGAACCACGTCAAAGTAAAGGTCTTGCAGAGTATGTCCAAGTTCACCCACGCCTCCGTTACCTATGGAGCGGTGGTCGACCTCACCAACCGGCGCTATCTGCGCGCCCGTGCCACAGAGGAGCAGTTCATCGGCTGAATAGAGTTCTGTACGGTCTATAGAGCGCTCAACGACAGCAATGCCCAACTCGTCGCGCAGCAGGGTGATAATAGTCGCACGTGTAATACCTTCCAGTATGTTGTCGGTGACGGACGGGGTATATACTGTGCCGCCCTTGAGCATAAAGAGATTCTCGGCTGAACCTTCCGAGACGTGCCCATTGTTGTCGAGCATGATAGCTTCATCAAAGCCGTTGAGCAAGGCTTCTGTTTTGGCGAAGGCAGAGTTGACATAAGCGCCGGTAATTTTTGCTCGTGCCGGTATCATATTATCGTCAATCCGCTTCCAGGATGAGACCCCCACCTTCAGGGCGCGATCTATGTCTATATAGTTGCCAAAGGGCTGAGCGGCGATATATAGCTCATCGCGGAGATTATGCAGTCTGACCCCTATTATCTCGTCGGCCTTGTACATCATGGGCCGTATGTAGGCATCCGTGAAAATGCCGCTACGCTGGAGTAGTGTAGAGGTGATTTCCACCAGCTTGCTTGGCGTATGCGGTACTTCCATCATCAAAACGCGCGCCGAATTGTACAGACGTTCATAATGTTCTTCAGCTCGGAATATATATAGTTGGCCGTGCTCCTCGTTGAAATAGGCGCGGATGCCCTCAAAGCAGCCTGTGCCATAGCTAAAGGCATGTGTCAATATACCAACCTTCGCCTCGCTCAAGGGTATAATTTGGCCTTCAAAATAGCAAAGAATAGGAAGTTCCGTGTTCATAGCTGCATACTCCTAATAAATATGAGCAGCACCGAGCCACGCTGCTGGGCGCTGCGGACGGTTCTGTACCGGCTTGAGTGGATTATAACATAGCGCAACATCAGTGTGATGCAGGTGGCTCGCTGGCCTTTTCCCCACGAGCAAGACGAACCTGCTCTGCAATCATCTATCGTTCCTGATCCTTTGGTAAGCGTTCAGAGTCAAGTGCAAATTGGTGATTTCCGGGCAACGCGTCCTTTCACTTGTTTGCCCCTCCTCAACCTTTGTGCTATATTGACCTAGTTCCGCAAGGCTTTATGCGCTTTTTGTTCAGGTTACCAGATGTTGATTGATCCTTCTTCCCCAGCACAGCAGATTATAGATTCCCCTCATGAACCTGCCCAGCCTACACGGCCCCTCGATGCAGATTCCTATCGCGTGCCTTCGCATAAGACAACGCCTCTGCCGGAACTTGGCGGGGCGCCCACTCCTCTCGATGCCGGCGCACTTGTGGCGGATCGTTATAGGGTGGTTTCCCTCCTCGGCAGCACCGCCGACAGCAATCTATATCGGGTGATAGACTCCCAGGGCTACCGGCACTGCTGGGCTTGTGGCTCTGAAAACTCTCTTGTAGGGGATACCTATTGCGTAGAGTGCGGTGCGCAGCTTTCCGGCAGGCAATACAGGCTGCAGGAATTTAGCCTGGCCGGTGAAAGCCTGGGTCTACGAGCCATTCCGATCTCTACTGCCGTGTTAGAGAACAAGATACCGGGTATGGTGCGCGTTTACAGCACCGTTGAGGACGTGCCAAAAGGCCGCGTCTATGTTGTATGGGAGGAAACGTATGGACGTACCCTCCTTTCTTGGCTGCCTTCCCACGATGAAGATATATATGAAACTGATGCAGACGATGTGACTATGTCCGCTGAGCCCCTTCCTAGTGAGGAACGAATAGTGGGCTGGCTGGCGAAAGCAGCCGAGTTACTCTCCAATCTCCACACTGAGGGTATAATAGGCTGCTCCATGGAGCTTGGTAACCTGCTTGCACAGCCTAGTGGTGATCTGCTCTTGCTTGATCCCTCTTCATGCGGCAGCATCCATGGCATGGCTACCGAGGAGCAAGCCTCCTCTCAAGCATCTGATGTTATCGCGATAGCTGATCAACTTGAGCGGCTCTATACCGCCTTGCATAGTCCGCCGGTTGCCAGTTCTACAACGGCGGTAGTTGGCGCAATGTCTACCCTGACAGATACTACTCAGGAGCTCCCGGTTGCGGCGTCAAGCATGCTTGCTGAGCAGCCGACCACCTCGCTGAGTGGCATTGTGGGTGCTGCTCAGGTGCTTGCCAAGGCGCGCGAGGGTATCTATCCCACAGCAGATGCATTTGCTGTTGCCCTTGAAGAGGCATACCAGGCGGTAAAACCTCCCATCTACCTCCAACTGCAAAGTGCGTCCGCATCGCACGTTGGACGGGTGCGGAAGGTGAACGAAGATAGCGTGCTTACCCTGCAGGCCACCGTATTACAAGATGTACGCAGCCTGCCGGTCGGCTTCTACATGATTGCAGATGGCATGGGGGGTCACCAGAGCGGAGAGGTTGCCTCTTCGATCGCTATACACACTGTGGGCAGTGCCGTAAACGAACAACTTATTACTCCTTTGGCGCTAGGCAAGCCCGCAGCTTATGATGCTAACGCCTGCTCACTGCTCCTACGTAATGCTGTGGCTGAGGCTAATAGGCGAATCGCCGGCCTCGCTTTAGAACGGGAATCGGACCTGGGCACGACCGCTGTAATGGTCCTCCTGGTTGGTGGGCAGGCTTGTATAGCCAACGTAGGCGACAGCCGAGTCTATCTGTGGCACGCGGAAGAGCTGACGCCCATCACACATGACCACTCTCTGGTAGCTCAGCTTGTCATGGCTGGGCAGATTACCGCCGATGACGTTTATACCCATCCACGTCGTAACGAGATTTACCGTGCGTTAGGCGAGTCGCGCCTCACCGAGTCGGAAGTCGACATCTTTGTGCGCCGCTTGCAACCTGGTGACGCCCTTCTTGTCTGCTCTGATGGGTTGTGGGACTTTGTACGCGACCCAGATATAGCTTTTATAATATCCTCCACACTCTCATCAGGGCCCCAAGCGGTGTGTAATGCTCTGGTGGAAGCAGCTAATAAAGCGGGCGGCGAAGACAATATAAGCGCGATCTTTGTGCAGGGCCTTACCGCTGTTTACGAGTGAGTGCGCTTTTGTGGTAGTATAAAGAGAGACCCTCGTTTAGCAGACCTGTAAGCCAAAGAATGACTACTCAGGACATCCGGAGCTCCCAGTTCGCAACAATGTTCGTCAAACCGCGTATATAACGTTTATGAAACCTACTATTAGCACTACCTGGAACTACGACCCCCTTCCTGCCCTCGATCAACCCAGTGTCGCATACTTACTGGTTGATGCAAGCTACGATGAAGCGCAGGCTACTACAGGCGACGCACACCCCCTCAATGTTAGCCTGGTGCTTGACGCATCAGGTTCGATGGCTGGTGCCAAGCTGCTCAATCTCAAGCGCGCTGTTGACTGGGTAATCGACAACCTGGGGCCGCAGGATACTCTGGCTGTCACCCTCTTTGACGAGGAGGTGCGCCCTCTTGTGCCCTCCGGCCCCGTTCGTGACCCCGAACAGTTACATAAGGAAGTCGCAGCAGTGCGGGAGGCCGGCGGCACCGCTATGAGCAAAGGTATGCGGGTAGGATTGGAAGAGGCGCTGAAGGGCAAAAAGCAGGGCGCCGTGTCGCGCCTGGTGCTCCTCACTGACGGCCAGACCTGGGGAGATACCGACGATTGCAAGCAAATAGCAGCAGAAGCCGGCCAGGCAGGGATACCGATAACTGCTCTTGGCGTTGGCGCGGACGAAGATTGGAGCATTGAGCTACTTGATGCTATAGCCACAGCTAGCGGCGGCCATGTCGATTACATAGCCAAACCGGAGGATATGGCGCGCACTTTCGAGGAGGCTATTGGGCAAATGCAGGACGCCGCCCTCCATAATATGCGCCTTATTTTTACCCCAACCAGAGGCGTCTCGCTCAGGTCGGTCAATAGGGTGTCCCCAACACTGGCAAAGCTATGGGCTCCCGAAGAGCATCCTGCCCCTGATACGAGTGCCGGTGCGCCTGTAGAGCTTCAACTGGGGGATATTCAGTCCGGTGGCGTGCAGAGCCTTCTCTTTGAAGTGGTGCTGCCCTCTCGTAAGCCCGGCCAATACAAATTAGCGCAAATAGGCATTATGGGCGATGTCGCGGGTGGAGCATCATCACAGGCGATAACTGTCGACGCCGTGGCGGCGTTTGCCTCCGGGGCCGGCAAGGGGCCTGGGGATGCGCGGGTCATGAACAGCGTAGAGCGCGCAACAACCCTCAAGTTGCAAACCCGTGCCTTGCAGGCGGAGCAAGCCGGTGACATACCGAATGCTACACGTAACCTCCGTGCTGCCGCCACACGTTTGCTGAACATAGGCGAAAGCGATCTCGCCGAACAGGCCGAACAGGAAGCTCAGCGATTGGAAGCCATGCATGCCGTCGTGGGCTCAGGATCCGCCGGCACCAGGAAGCTGGCCTTTAGCACGCGCAAGCTGGCGTTGCAGGAGACGGGCAATACAAGCGATAAAAAGGCAGCGACCGTTCGCTTCGATGAGTAAATAGTGGTGCAGCAATAACTTTGAGGTCCATGCCCTCAATCCCTCAATC
>JALYYZ010000383.1 GCA_030945985.1 Chloroflexota bacterium | reverse complement strand
TGGAAGACGAACGCCACGTCGCGCATAGCAGGCGCGATATTCAGTACGGGCTCGCGGTCAAAGGCTATGTCGCCACCATCGGGCTTTTCAAGGCCCGCGACGCAGCGCAACGTGGTGGTCTTGCCGGCACCCGAAGGCCCGAGCAGCACCAAGAACTCGCGGTCAGCGATCTCCAGACTCATGTTGTTGACCGCCGTCACGCTGCCGAATTTCTTCACCAGCCCGTTTATAGTTACCTGCGCCAAAAGTCACCTCATCGTACGAGTGACCAGTGATCGGCCACTAACCACTAACCACTACCCAGTCGCCCCTATCCACAAGTCACTAGATAAGCTGCATAACAAGAGAGGGTGCCATATCTGGTAGCTGACGGTATCAGTTTTCATGGTTCCGCCACAAAATATAGACATAATTTTTATTGTGCAGCTTATCTACTACTTATCTAATCACCGGTCACCGATCATCCGTCACTCGTTAGAAGATCGCCTGCCCGCTCTTTCTGTTGAAGAGATGGGTGCGCTCCGGGTCGCAGCGTACTCCCACCTGGTCCCCTATCGCGAGGCGCAGAGTAGGTGGCACCTTCGCCCGGACGATCTTGTCGCCGATCTTCAGGTCGTAAATGATCTCATCGCCCAGCGGTTCGCGCAGATAGACCTCCGCTTGTAGAGCGCCGTTCTCGAGCCCGATTATGCTCACATCCTCTGAGCGCACACCGAACGTGAAAGGTCCGTCTTCAGAGAGCCCGGTAATTATGTTGTGCTGCTCGGCTGTTGGCGTGATGCGAAACGCGCCGCTGCTGTCTACAAAGGAGGGACCTTGCCCCATATCACCGGCCACGCCCGAGGCCATATCACGGGCCAACTCGACCTCGACAAAGTTCATCGGTGGCGTACCGATAAAGCTTGCGACGAAGAGCGTGGCTGGGCGATTGTAGACATCGAGTGGGGTGCCCACCTGCTGCAACACGCCCTGGTTCATAATGGCGATACGTTGCGACATGGAGAGCGCCTCGGTCTGGTCGTGAGTCACGTAGACCATCGTAGTGTTCAACTCGCGTTGCAGCCGCTTCAGCTCCATGCGCATCTCGGTGCGCAGCTTGGCATCGAGGTTGGTGAGCGGCTCGTCCATCAGGAAAACCTGCGGTCGGCGCACCATCGCCCGTCCCAGGGCCACGCGCTGTTGCTCGCCCGCACCCAGCTTGCCGGGACGCTTGTTCAGCAAATATTCTATCTGCAGCGCCCTTGCCGCCTGGCCCACCCTCTCGGTTGCCTCCGGCACTGGCATCTTCTGCGCGCGGAGCGGGAAGGCTATGTTGTCGTATGCCGTCAGGTGTGGGTAGAGAGCATAGAATTGGAAGACCATGGCAATGTCGCGGTCGCCTGGTGGCAGGTCGTTCACAACGCGGTCGCCTATACGGATGTCACCTGATGACTGCCGCTCTATACCCGCGATGCAACGCAGCGTGGTGGTTTTGCCACACCCGGAGGGTCCAAGAAGCGTCAGGAACTCCCCGTCGTGAATCGTCAGATCCAGGTCCTTGACGGCGTGGAAGTCACCGAACTTCTTTACCAGCTTGTTGATGCGTATCTGCGCCATTCTTCTCCCGTTTCGTACGAGTATCCAGTGACCCGTATTAGTGGTTAGTAGTTAGTAGTTGGTGATTAGGGATGTCGCTAAACTTCTATCCTCTATCCTCTAGCGTCGTACCGCGCCAAACGTGACCCCTCGTAGCAGGTGATTTCTGACCAGAAAAGTGAAGACCACCACCGGAACCAGGAAGACTACCCCGCCCGCTGCGATGCGCCCCCACTCTATAGTGCCCACGCCGCTGATCGCGTAGAGAAAGGGAGGCACAGTGGTTGCGCGGCTGGGATTGAGGATCTGCACAAAGACAAACTCGTTCCATGCGGTAATCAGCACGAAGACAGCGGTGGCGAGCATAGCCGGCAGCGCTTCCGGTAGGACGAATCGCCAGATCGCCTCGATCCTTGAGTAGCCGTCGAGCATAGCGGCTTCCTCGTACTCCTTCGGTATCTCGTCAAAGAAGCCTTTCATCATCCAGACTACGAAGGGCAGCCCGACCGTCGTGTAGAGAACCGTTATGCCCAGGTAGCTCTCGCGCAGGTTGAACTGGCTCAGATTAGTAAAGAACTCTTTCATGCCGGGATCGGTCGCGGAGGCAGCCCAGGAGGCCGCGAAGCCGAACGGTTGCACAAACATGAGGAATATCGGGATGAGCACTACGATAGGCGGCAGCATCCTCGTGCTGAGGATAAAGAAGAGCATATCCGACTCGCCCTTGATGCGGAAACGCGAGAAAGAGTAGGCCGCGAGCGTCCCCAACATCACAGCAAGCACGGTTGCGGAGCCCGCTATAAGCACACTGTTTAGCTGACGCACCATGAAGCCTGTCGGGTCAAGGCCCTGGGCAAAGACCGCCTTGTAGTTATCGATGGTCGGCTGGAAGTCGAGGAAAGGCACGAACCTGGGCGGCAAGGGGGTGACGTCCGCTCGTCCCTTGATTGAAGTTACCACTATCCAGAAGAGAGGGAAGATAAAGAATATAAAGGCAATAGCAAGCACCAGCCAGAAGCCGATGTCGCCCAGCCTCTTCGTCGAAGAGCGCCGCCTGCTGGCAGCCGCGTCCTGCGCGCTCAGAGCCGGATTATCTATTACATTATCGGAGCTTAGTGTCGGAGTTGTGGTGGCCATAATTTATACTCTCAACTTCGAGATTTCAGATTGTAGGTAACAGTTTGTAAATGGCGATTATGCCTCTTCCGACTTGAGGCCGTTCAGCACTCTAATCAGCAGATTCGCCAGGGCGATAATCACTACCAGCATGATGTATCCCAGGGCCGAGGCTTTACCCGTATCGAAGTCCTTGAAGGCCATTTGGAAGAGGTCTATAGAGAGCACCTGCGTGTTCGCGCCGCCTCCCGTGAGGGCGTATGCCTGGTCGAACATCTTGTAGGAGTCCATCGTGCGAAAAAGGATGGCTATCAGTAGGAGGGGTGTCACGAGGGGCAGAGTGATGTGGCGGAAGCGGAACCACCCGGATGCGCGGTCCACCTCGGCAGCCTCGTAGAGGTACTTGGGCACGGCGGATAGTCCCGCCAGCGATATGAGCATAATAAAGGGCGTCCATTGCCACACGTCCACCAGCACCAACGCCCACATGGCCACGCCTGGGTCGTTGAGCCAGTCGGGCTGGCCCAGGTGCGCAATATCGCGCACGAAGAAGTTGACAATCCCGCGGTCGGTCACCAGCATGTATTTCCAGAAGAGCGCAACCACCAGGGGCGAGAGCATCATAGGAATGAGCATGGTGGTGACTATGAAGCCACGGCCCTTGAAGTTGCGGTTGAGCACATAGGCTAGACCAAAGCCCACCAGGAGCTCGATGAGCACGGCGGGTACGACGAAGCGTGCCGTGTCGGTAAAGCGGTGCCAGGTCTCAGGGTCGCTGAGGTGGCGGTCGAAGTTGCGAAGGCCAACCCATAGCGGGCCGGTCTTCGAGTCCTCGTTGACGTTGAACTTGGTAAAGCTGAGGTAGAGGGACCAGAGGAGGGGGAAGATGGCAATAGCCAGCAACAGCGCCATAGTAGGCGTGAGAAAGATCCGAGCCAGCACGCGGTCGCTCAGCCAAGCAAAGCGCGGCCTCACCCCACGTGGCCCACTAGGATTCTTATCTGCTGTTGGTGCGCCTGCTGCCATCTTGTTCCCCTGGAAGAGTAGTTAGTGATTGGACGAGTAGTTGGTGGTTGGTGGTTAGTGATGGCACTCAGCTTCTAACCACCAACCACTTGTCAGCTATTTCGGCGGTCCGTTGGGATATGCGTCGTCCAGGATTGCCTGCTGCTTCTGGGCGATCTGGTCCAGGGCGTCCTTCGACGTGATCTGGCCGCTGACTGCCTTGTTCAGAAGGTCCATCTGTGGCACGAGCAACTTGTTGTACTGTGGGATATTCCAGAAGTCCTTGGCGTACTGATAGGCGTCCGCGAAGGCGGGGTTGTACGGAGCTGCGTTCTTGAACGTGTCGCTCGCGAGCACCGACTTACGGGCCGAGAAACCGCCGAGTTTCGCCCATGCAAGCTGCGTATCGCTCGACTCGAACCACTTTACAAAGGCCAGGGAGAGGTCCTTGTTCTTCGTGTAGGACGATACGTGCAGGCCCATGCCGCCCAGGCTGGTGAAGTGCTTGGTCTCGCCGGGCGCCGAGGCGTATCCCAGGTTAGCTGAGTTCTTGCAACCCTTTGTGTCGGTGAAGCCCGCGCCAAAACCGAACCAGACCGTCTCAAGTGCGGTCGTACCGTCGCACAGGGCGCTGTTCGCCTCACTGAACTGGAAATTGGCCTGTCCGGCTGGACCGGTCTTGAACAGTTCGCGATCAAAGTCGAGCGCCTTGACTGCGGTGTCGGTATTCAGGATGCCCTGCACCTTGTAGGCCGTCGGGTCCCACAGCTCTCCACCAAATGACCAGAGTATCTGGTTCCAGTGGGTAGCCATTTGGTCGTAGCAGGCAGGTGTACCGCACCAGTGGGTGGTGTAGCCATTCTGCACGCCATACTTGCCCGCGCTGGCCTTGAAGAACTTGGCAACTTCAAGGAGCCCTGTCCAGGTTGTAGGAACTGCAAGATCTTTGCCTGTCTTAGCTTTGAAGTCTGCTTTCACGTCAGCCCGCGTCATGAGGTCCTTGCGGTAGACGAGCATCTGCGTGTCGCCTTCAGCGGCAACGCCATAATATTTCTTGCTACCGGCAGGGTACTCACCGTACGCAGCCAGTGCCGCAGGAACAAAGTCGGCAGTCTCTATGTTGGTCTTCATCCAGTCGGTCAGGTCCATAATGTGGCCGCCCGCGACTGCCTCACCGATGAACTGGCTGTCGAGGATACCGATGTCAGCGCCCGATTTGGCGACAAAGTCGGTGAATATCTGGCTGTGCCACTGGTCAATGGGCACGCATCGCACTTCCACCTGCCCGCCCGGGAAACCTTTGACGAGCTGACCTAGCGCATCGCACGGGGGCCAGGCGAACCAGATTACCTGCAGCTTGCCCCCTGCAGTGGTGCCTGTGGTCGCC
>JALYYZ010000380.1 GCA_030945985.1 Chloroflexota bacterium | reverse complement strand
GCATCGCCTCCAGCATGGCCGATTGGGTGCGCGGCGTGGCGCGGTTTATCTCGTCTGCCAGCACCAGGTTAGCGAAGATGGGCCCCGGCTGGAAGGTGAAGCCGCGCCCCATCTCTCCATCGCTGATTATGTCGCTCCCTACTATGTCAGCAGGCATAAGATCAGGCGTAAATTGCACACGGCTGTAGCTGACCCCCACGCACTCGGCAAGAGTACGCACCAGGAGCGTCTTTCCAAGTCCGGGAACGCCTTCGAGAAGTACGTGACCACCCGCCAGGAGCGCGGTCAGCACGCCACGCACGATGCTTTGCTGGCCGACGACCACGCTTGCCAATTCTTGTTCCAGCGTGCTCACCAGTGCTTGCACTTCTTCGGCGAGATGCTTTTCTCCTGCGCTCAGTCCTGCCGCTGCTCCTGCGGTTGGTGCGGTTGGTGTTGGTATGGTGCTCGTATCGTTCAAATCTACGCCTCTCTACGTTCCAGGGTTCCCCACACTGATGATGCTGTTGCCATGCCTGTCCTGCTCACATATTGTTTTGCTCCAGTCGATTATGGCTGGAAATATTTCTCCACTACTTGTCTGCGCTCGACGGGAAGGCTGTTGTTTTCGCCGGGCACTGTGCTCGCGCTCCCCGTGGAGGGCGATGTCACTGAGCCCGAGCCTGCGCCGGTACCCAGTGTAAGTGCCGGGTGGTTGGTGTCAGGCGCGGCGTGGGTATTGCCCGGCTGAGCCTTGCCGTCAAGCTCAAAGGGGTTAGCAACCGCATTCGGCCTGCTAGGATCAACGGGCCCGCTCTCGCTGTGCCCGGTCCCTGGGGCCTCCTGTTGGCTCGGGTCATGGTTGCTCTGGCTGTTCGCTGAGTTTTGATTGTTTGCAGGACCCTGTCCTTGACTGCCATCTGTACCCTGCCCTTGCGGGGCGCTTGTATCCTGTTGGCTCTGCCCGTCCTGGCCGGCAGGTGACCCCTGCCCGCCTTGCCCGTTTTGCTTGCCTGATTGAGCCTGCTGACCCTGTTGGCTTTGCTGGCCGTTCTGCCCGTTCTGACCCTGTTGGTTTTGCTGGCCGCTGCTCTGATTCTGCCCACTTTGCGTCTGTGCGGCGGCTTGGTTTGTGGGGTTTTGCTGAGGCCCTGCTGTGGGCACGGCTGTCGGCTGGGGGAAGCTCCTGGCAAGATCCTGTTGTGAAAGTACGCTGCTTGCTGTTTGCTGGACTGCGTTACCGAGCTCTTTGAGGCTGTCAGACCCCGCTTTGTAGTCGCCATTGTGAAGGGCATCGGCGGCGGCCTGCTCAGCGTCGTGCAACGCCTGGTTGGACGAGCTATCCTGGGCAGCCTTCTGCAGGGCATCACCTAACCCTTGCTTTGCGGCGTCCGAAAGTTGGTCGCTCTGGCTGCCTAGCTCCGACAGTTGCCTGGCTGCCTGGTCGTAGCTACCCTGGCGCAGGCTGTCCGCTGCTTGCTGGCTGGCGCTTTGCTCACCAAGCGCGCTGCTAAGTCGTTGCAACCCTGCTTGTGCCTGGCTTGAAGCCTGCGCCGCGTCAACACCGGCGGTGGGGCTCCCTGCCTCCGCTGCCTGCTCCTGTTGCGATGCGGTAGCGAGGGTGCTTGTGCCCTGCGGCCGGGCTTGTGCTTGCTGGGTGGCAGTACCCTCAGCATCGGGTAGGCTCAAGGCCCGTGTGGGAGAAGCGAGGGCCAATACTCCACCTGCATCAGAGGGGAGTGTACCCGGTTGCACGGGGGCGAAGGGCTGCCCGGCGCTCTTTAGCATAAAGAGGGCGAGCGCGCAGAGCGCCATGCCGAGGCCCGCCAGCAATAGAGGTCCGCCCGAAAGGGGCCTCGCGCCAGGTGAGGATGCACATGGACTCAGTTGGGCTAGCATACGCCAGGTGCTAGCCAGTTGTGCCCCAGCGACTGGCCCCGACTCTCCCGCAGCTAATAGTTCGAGGGCTGTGATGCTACGCTGCTGGTCGTCCATCAAGCTGTCGGCTAAACGGGCGGCCTCAGCCAGGGTAGGGCGACGAACAGCCTCAATCACTACGGCAGCAACCAGGAAGAGTAAGCTGCCCTCGGCACACAACGCGATAGACTCGTAACCGACGATGTCCAGCATGAAGAGTATAGAGGCCAGCAGCCAGACTACTCCGGCAGCAATAGCGGCAAAGCCGAGATACCGCAGCCGGTTTTCACGGCGGATGCGCGCGCGAAAGAGTTGTAGTCGCTCCTTTATTCCATCAGGCGAGGGAGCGGTTGCAGTGCCCTGGGAACTGTTTTGTATCATAGCCAAGAGGATTCCCCCCTACTTACCTGTAGCTCTGATCTCGAGAGCATTGCCCACTTCCGCCGGCGCATTGTTGCAAATGCTCCTAGAGCTATCACCGAAGCGCCAGCACCCAGGGCTGAAGCTCCAGCCAGGCGCTGCCTGCGCCATAACTCGCTGAGAAGAGTGTTAGCCTCAGCCACGCCGGGCCCATCGCCAAGTTGTGCCAGCACATGGGCAGCACTCTCGGCCTCCGCCTGGGCCTGGGGGAGTGAAAAGATCTGTAGATCGTGCCGAGCGCTCTCCAGGTTCTTACGTGCGCCGGTCCCCTGTGCGGCTAGCCTTGCAACCTGGGCGGCACGCGCCGCAGGGGTGCCATCGAGAGGCTGGAGCTTTAGCTCAGCGAATGCCTGTAGTGCCGAGTTGGCGCTGCCGAGCGCCACGCTATACCTGTATGCCTCAAGCGCCTGGCGCGCCTTGATGGCAAGCTCATCGGCTCTCCGGGCCCTGGAAGCTTTGTCCAGATATGCGCCCGCCTCGCTTGCCTTACTGCTACGTCCGAGGTCATTGTACAGGTGCTCGGAACCGCCGAAATATGATTCAGCTTCCGCGTAACGGCCCGCGTTATAGAGCGCTATACCTGAGCCGAGGTCATAAAGGCTGAGCACGTTATGTTGCCAGCCGTCCTTCAGAAAGGTGGGCAGATAATCCTTCCATTCGCTTTGGAGTTTCTCCATCGAAACGCCGTAAGCAGCGACAATAGCACGCGAAAAATCGGGCTGGGTCTCTAATTCCTTTAGAAAGCGCGCATAGGTGCCGATGCCATATTTCTCGGCAAGGAAGGCCATGACCGTGTAGCTCTGTGGATAAGCCACGTTGAGATCCTGCCTGAAGAGGTCAGGATCATTGAGTTCCTTCCATGAGAGGAGGGGCACACCTGACGCCTGGGCCTGCTGAAGAGCGTCTACCACATCTTTGGCGCGGCTCGTGGATATCTCGTTGTATTGGGCCAGGCCCTCCTGAAAGCCTACAGGCAAGTTCTGGTTCGAGAGTGTACCCGCAACTATATGTGTCATCTCGTGCCGGAAACTGTCTCTGGCGACCTCGGGCGCTTCTTTGCGCAGCCTCTCAACCGCCACTCCAAGCTCCTTTTGCTCGGGGATGGCGTGCGCCATTATGCCTGGGTGGAGTTCCGCGAGCGGGTTCGCCTGGCCGAATTCAGCTTCAGTGGCGTAGATACGCAGTGACAGTCCTCTGATGGGTGACGAGCCAAGCAGTTTGCTCACGTCAGCGTCTACATCATCGGCAAAACCGGCATACCATTTGGCTGCGGTAGCTTCACCGTCAGGGTAGTAAATGGTGAAGAAACGGGTACTTAACTGCTGCGTAGATTGGCCGCTTGACATAGCTGGACGCGCGTCTATAGCTCCAGAAATGGCAAGGACAAAGAGTAGCGCCGTTGAGAGCAGGGAGAGACGTAAAGAGGGCGCGATATTGGTCAATTGTACGCCGTCGCAATCTAGGGTGGGACCATTGCTGCCGGGGACGACCTCACTGTGATATTACCTTGAGGTATCCAATTATTACACTGTGAGGTGGGCATATTGCAAGTGACTATAACATATCGTGTGCATGACAGCTTTCAGGCAAATTGCTCCGTGCATGACTGAGTGCCTTTGGAACAGGCATGTGTGCTGGGTGCTCTCGTGTCGACCGGACAAACAGGCAAGACTATGCCCTTCAGCGTGGTACGAGCTAAAGTTGCCAAAGTTTTGACATGCACCCTGGAATATCTACTTACATACTTGTTTGATGGTTAGCTGGGATCTGTGTAATAAAGCTCCGAGGCCGTTCGTCATAATAAGTGAGATGAAGCTAACATGCTTCTTTACGCCGCATGGCTCTTCGCTCCTTCCTTGCAACCAAGCACCCGCTCTGCCCGGCGGGTGTTTGGCTTTAAGCCGCTATGAACTATATCGTGGGCAATTATCTGGAGGATGCTATGGCGGGCGGTGATATGGGTGAGATGCTGGTAGAGCCTCTAACCCTTGTGGGGCGTACGGTACGGTTGGAGCCTCTTGGACTTCAGCACGCAGAAGGGCTGTGGAAAGTGTCCACGCCCGAGCTATTCACCTATATGTGGACCTGGTCGGACACCGGCTCCCTGGAAGCTTTTCGTGAGAATATACGGCGGCTGGTCAGCCGGCCTGATTGGCGCTCCTTTGCCATCGTTATGGGTGAGAGCGGGGAGGTGGCGGGTACTACGTCCTACCTGGATATAAGATCTGCTCATCGTGGGCTCGAGATCGGCTCTACATGGATAGGCAAGGCGTACCAGGGGACCCATGTGAACCCTGAGAACAAATACTTGCTGCTGCGCCATGCTTTCGAGACACTGGGGGCAGTGAGGGTGCAACTCAAGACGGATGGCAGAAATGTGCAGAGCCAAAGGGCCATGGCCAAGCTTGGAGCCAAGTACGAGGGTGTGCTCCGCAAACATATGGTGCTGCCCGATGGCTACGTGCGCGACACCGTGATGTATAGCGTCATCGACGAAGAGTGGCCTGCTTTGAAGGCTCGCCTGGAGGCTCGCCTGGGGTATGCTCCTTAGCGAGTCTTGCATTCACATGAGAGTGTGAGAAAAGAAACATGAGTCATCCCGAATTTAGGTTGGGGTGGCTCATGTTTATTTAGGGAGTAGGAGGGGAGGGATTGAAAAAGAGAGACCTACTTTTGTAAAGTTGATTGTCTGGATCAAGCAAGTAACACAAGGAGGTCTCTCAATGCGAACGCATGCGAACACACAACAAGAAGATAGCATATTAGAGATGGGTAAACAAGCCACCCCAGCAGTATCATGGCACCTGGGCTTGCAATTAGCCCAATTTGTAGCCCCTCTGCTCGTGGAGTTGGACACCTTGATTGACAAGCGGCTGGTGCGCACTCTTGTGGCAACACTTGTGGTCATTATCCAGTTGCGCAACCGCCCTCATGGTCTGCTCCTCTCCGAACTGGGAGCTTACCTAATGCCTCCTGACCAAGCACCCGCCGGCACCAAGCGTATCTCCAACCTGCTGCGCTGTACCAAGTGGGAACACACCATTATTGAGCGCTTCTTGTGGGACCGAGCAAAGGAGAGAGTAGAGGAGCTTGTACAAAACGAAGAACAAGTGCTTGCCATATGGGACGAGAGTGTGGTGGAGAAGCCGGAGAGCATAAAGCTCGAGGGC
>JALYYZ010000340.1 GCA_030945985.1 Chloroflexota bacterium | reverse complement strand
GAGGAAGAGCTGCCCAGCGATCTGCTCGTTGGTTAGCCCCTGGGCGACCAATCTCAGCACATCAAGTTCGCGCCGGCTTAGACCACATGGGTCGGCGGGTTGAGGTAGATCTATGGTGCGCGGTGGGGCGGTCGCTACCGGCTCCAGGGCAAGCGCCACCGCCTCTGCGACTGTCAGGGCTCGGCCAGCCGCCCAATTTCGCTCCCAGGTCTCATTGTCGAGTTGCGCGCGGGCTATCGGCAGATTGTGCTCGTATTCGGCGCGGTTCACAGGGTCAATAGGCTCCCCGATAGACTCGAGCAAGGCTTCTGCAGCGGCGAACAGCCGCGCTGCTCGCTCCGCCTGTGACTGCATGCCTGCCACGCCCGCCAGCCCAGTGAGCACCATCGCGACACCCCACGGGTCAGCACCCACCGGACAGCTGTGCAGGCTCTCGGCAAATAATGCGCCGGCGCGCTGGGTATCGCCCTGGCGTAGCGCAATGTGGCCGAGGTTGTGCTGGACGTTACCCATGCGACTGCGGACACCCAGCTCCCTGAAGATGGCCAGCGCCTCTTTACTGTGCGCGCCTGCGGTAAGGTAGTCGGACGTGGCTCGCGCCAGCTTACCAAGAAATAACAGCACGTCGGCGCTGCCGAGTTTGTCGCCCAGGTTCTGGCGCAGCGCCAGGCATTCTGTCAGCATAACGCGCGCCGTGCTGTGCTCGCCATGATCCATAGCTAGGGCTCCCAGACGGAGCAGTGCATTGGCGATTCCGGGCTGATCGCCAGCTGCCTGGTAGATGGCGAGGCTCTCGTCCAGGAGCGCGCCTGCTCCTTCGTAGTCAGCTTCCCGCACAGCGAGAGAGGCGGCTGCGGTTAGCGCCCTGGCCCGCGCTCGGCTGCGGCCCGGTGCGCGCGCCAGCAGTTCTGCTAGCCACCGGCGTCCCTCCGTCCGGTATCCGCCCATCCCCCAGAACCACTCAAGGGCACCCGCTAGACGCAAACCGAGGTCCCATTCGCGCTCGTCCAGCGCCCAGGCCAGCGCGGCGAGGATATTGCCGAGATCGGCCTGCAACTGCTCCAGCAACACCCACTGCCGCTCCCCTCGCAGGTCCTGCTCGACTTTCTCTGCCAGCTCCAGGTAGAATCGGGCATGTTCGCGGCGGGCGGCCTCCGCCTCGTCACTCTCAACGAGCCGCTCGCAGGCATACTCCCGAATAGTTTCCAACATGCCGTAGCGACTGCCACTGCTCTGCCCGGCTGCTGCGGAATAATGTTGTACCAGGCTCTTGTCCAGCAACGATCCCAGGCCCTGCAAAGCAGACCCGCAATATAGCGCTGACTGCCCACTGGTCCGCACGCCACCATCTACCTGTTCAGCTGCCGCCAGCGTCCAACCGCCTGCGAAGACGGACATTCTCCGCAATAGCGCCTGCTCCCCCGTGTCGAGCAGATCGTAGCTCCAATCGATAGCGTGGCGCAACGTCCGTTGGCGCGGGGGCGAGTCTTGGGCTCCCTCGGCGAGCACCTGGAACGGTGCTCCTGGACGACCAAGCTGCGCGAGGATCTCCGCCGGTGTGAGCAAGCTTACGCGCGCTGCGGCCAACTCAATGGCTAAGGGAAGCCCGTCCAGCCGGTGGCACACACCCGCCACCGCCGCGGCGGTGGCGGGGCTGATCTGGAATTCAGGCTTGACGGCTTGCGCGCGCACGCAAAAGAGAGCAATTGCCGCGTAGCGGGTGAGCCCCCCGAGGTCGTCTGTCTGCGCCAAGTTGGGAAGTGTTAGTGGGCGCACGCGGTACTGCCACTCGCCTCGCACATGCAAGGGTGCCCGGCTCGTCACGAGAACCTTCAGGCCTCCGCATGAAGCCAGCAGATCATTGATCATGGGCGCCGCCGTTAGGACCTGTTCAAAGTTGTCGAGCACCAGCATAATCTGGAAGCCCTGCAGAGCGTTTATAAGGGTGGGGAAGAGAACGCCGCCGTCCTGGTCGATAAGCCCCAAAGCTTGGCCGATGGCCACCGGCACTAGAGCGGCATCACGGACGGCGGCCATCGGCACGAAGCAGGCACCGTCCTTGAATTCGCCGTTCATCTGGACAGCGAACTCCAAGCCGAGACGGGTCTTGCCCACCCCGGGCGGCCCGGTGAGGGTCAGCAGGCGCACGTCGTCTTGCGCGAAGCGCCGCCTCAATATAGTGAGCTCTTCGTCTCGCCCGATGAGCGGCGTCGGGGAGATAGATAGCGGGAGCCGAGGCGCGAGCTGCCTGGCGGTCGCAACAGGGAGCGACATCTGAGTGGTGGCGTCCAACCTGGTTTCCACCACGCCAACAACTGTAGCGGACCGAGCCCATTGCACGAGTCTCGGATGGTCATCAGGCTCGGCGGCTAACACGCGGGCAAGCAGCTCGGCCAGCTTCTTTGAGGGCCGGCTGACCCCCTCCTCGATTTTGCCAATGGTCACCGTCGAGCAGCCAACCGTATGAGCCAGCTCCCGCTGGGTGAGGTCGAGCTCCTTACGCCGCGCTTTCATCCACTGCCCAAATGCTATGTCTTGCATTCTCGTGTCCTGACGCCGGTCGCTTGCCACGTCGATTTATATGACTTTTCCTATGACTTTCTTTATGAGGGATTATACTACGGAATTTGTCCACGGGCCACCAATCTGAGCCCATATTAGGTCGACCAGGCGTCTGGAGCAAGGTTGAGCACAATTAAGGCGATACTCTCCCTGTTGGCGAGTTATGTGCATTATCGAGCGCGACACAAGTGTGAGATGCAGGTCGTCGACGGGCCTTGCAGGGCCGTGTGCATGAATTCGGACGAGGTTTTACCGGCCTGAACTAAGCATCTGCCGGTGGCAGACTCAGCCTCTTTAGTGATGTGCCTAACCCTGCGCTCAGCTATGATCAAGATGGCCTGACAGGAAGGTCCGCATGTGGGTAGAACTCCACCAGTACACATTGCGCGGTGTACCGGCGAGACCCAACATCAGTCCTTGATACTTCGGAGTGGGAGCCATAGCTGCCCTCCGCCGGAAACGTCGCTTCTATTCTTGAGGAGGAACCTATATGAAAATATTCACGGCTTTCTTGTTGATGATCCTGACGGCCCTACCGCTCGCAGTCAGTGCCGCCGCCCGCCCCACTGCAAGCATTGATCCCACTACGGTTGCACAGGTCGATATGCCTGTGACCCTGGCGGCAGGTGATTACAGCCTGCTCGGGTTTGTGCTCGACTTCCCAACAGGCGCAGGCATCCCCGAGCATGTGCACGGTGGCCCCGTGGTCGTGACGGTACTCGAGGGCAACATAACCCTACAGGAGAATGGCACGGAGCGCACCGTACAAACGGGTGACACTTTCTTAGAGCCGGTTGGCCGCAAGCACGCTGTGATCAACCGTGGCACGACGAACTGCCGACTGGCCGGGGCTGAGATGCTGCCTAAAGGCGCGGCCGATACCACGCTAGTAGGGGATAGCGGAGGTGCGGCCCCGCCGACCGACCCCACAACTGTGGCTCAGGTCGAGTATCCGATCACTATAGCGTCGGGCAATTACGATCTGTTGGGCTTTGTACTCGATTTCGCACCTGGTGCCGGAATCCCCCTTCATATTCATGGCGGCCCTGTCGCCCTGATGGCTCTCGACGGCACCCTGTCGCTGGAGGAGAATGGCACGGAGCGCGCGCTGCACACCGGCGACACATTCCTGGAGCCCGTAGGCCACCGTCATGCCGTAATCAATCGTAGCACGCTGAACTTCCGCCTGGCCGGGGCTGAGCTGTTGCCCAAAGGCGCGGCGGACACAACACTGGTCAACACAGCCACGCCCGGCATGCCCTCAACAGGGGCGGGATCTGCGGACCGCCTGCTCCCCTGGATCCTTGCTATGTGCTGGTTAGTTTTAGCTGCCGGTGTGATCGCTCGCTCTTGGCGCCCCGTGTCTCACTAGTCAGGGCCTGCCCGTATACGTATGAGGGCTGCGGCGTTATACTCGTCTGGTAGTATGGCAGCCCTCATGTGTGAATTAGCAGTATGCGGTACGATACGGCAAACGCTTTACGAACTTACCCTGTCTTGCCCCTATATTGCTTACGGCGACCAGGCGATTATTTCAGGCACGATACAAAGTCAAACAACAGGGTACCCTTCGCTGAAGAGTGCCTCATGATCCGTGAGCGATTGGTGTAATGCAATTTTGATGTTAGCCATCTAGCTGGCGCTATTGCCTGAGCGGAGGCTTGGGTGGATCCTCTAAGCCTCTAGTGACGAGGTTGAAGACGTTCAAGCAAGCTGCCACTATACAGATGGCTACGATATCAGTGGGGTGCGCTCAACGGCCAGCTTTTCCAGTAGCGCCACCGCGTACTCCAGCCCTGGTAGCTGCCCTATCTCGTCTTGTAAACGCCGGGCGGCATGCCGGTACTGTGGATCCCGTAATACCTCCCACGTCCCATGTCGAATAGCTTCAGCACTGCACTGGTCCGCCTCTATTA
>JALYYZ010000336.1 GCA_030945985.1 Chloroflexota bacterium | reverse complement strand
TTTGCCGCTGGTGCCGCACTCTTAGTTGTCGGTTTCGCATCAACAGCCACGATGACCCTTCTGAACGCTTCACTGCAAGGCTCAACGCCAAATGCGGTGAGGGGTAGGGTGCTCAGCATCTACACAGTGCTTGCGGCAGGAATGCCGGCGCTCGGTGGGTGGGCACTGGGAAGCGCGATGGTCTCCATAACGCCCTCGGCGGCACTCTTTGCTGCGGGGCTTATTCTTGTCTTATTAGTCGCACTTCTGGCGACTCACAATGCTGGGCGGTTAGTGCCTACTCATTAGGTAATGAGCTTGATCTTAGATGCCAGGCAGCAGCGTTTGGCCGCCGATCCAATCCCGAGGAGGATAAGCGGGATGCGCCGATTGGTGCACAGCCGCGCTGGTACGGGACTGTTCTATTGCTCATATTATCAATCTTGCTGTGAGCCTTTGAAGGTCGTGGTTATTGGTTTCGGCGTACCGGAAGGTGTATAGTTACCTGGCAGCGTAGGCGCGCCTCAAGCTTCGTTCTGGAGCAATACACCTCAGCGGGTCCTCCAGGTGTGGCGTCATATAAGCTACAATCCAGGGTTGGATTGCATATTAAAAGCGATAGGGTTTGTCTCGAGGAGATCGTTCATGCCTACTAGCGAGAGGGTAAAAGCATATTTCGATGAGGTTGCCCAGGATTGGGACACCATGCGGCAGGCCTATTACGGGGTTGAAGTCATTGACAAAGTCGCCCTGGCCGCAGGGTTGGCGCAAGGCACGCCTGGCTCCGAGGATGCGTCTGATACACCACAGATAGTGACGGGTTCTCGGTCCTGTCGATTACTCATCGACGTGGGCTGTGGTACCGGCTTTCTTTCATCGGGTCTTGCCGGAATGGCCGAACGAGTGATAGGTGTAGACGAGTCCCCTGCTATGCTCGCGGTAGCTGAGCAAAACCTTCGGGCGCTCAACCTCTCTAATGTACAGCTGCGGCAGGGCAGCGTAGATGATCTACCCCTGGCCCTCAACAGCGCGGACGTGGTGGTCTCCAACATGGTGCTGCACCACGCACCGGACCCGCAGCATATGGTTCAGGAGATGGCCCGCGTGGTGCAGCCCGGTGGGCGCGTGGTGATTAGCGATATGGATAGCCACACAAACGAATGGTTTCGGGTGGAGATGGCGGACGTGTGGCTTGGCTTCACCGAACCGCAGGCGAGGCACTACATGGAGAGCGCAGGTCTGGTCGACATCGAGTTCGGTTGGGTGGGCACACAGTGATGCGTAAAGAGCAGCACGTCGGTCGACGTGCGCGGCGAGCCGCTCACTACTAATGTCGCAATCTTCTGGGTAGCCGGGACAAAGCCGATAATAAACAGCGTGGATGCCTTACCTCTGGGGACTAACCCTGCTGTTACGGCGGGGGCCGCGACTGGTGATAACGCAACTGAAAGTAAAGCCGAGGAGCGAAAAACCCATTGGGAGCATATATACAGATCGAAGGCACCAGCAGAGGTAAGCGGAAGTGTCAGAACTCAGAGCACGCAATCTCTCCTGCCGTGCCCAGGCCGTCCCAGCCACACTTCAGATCAGGCTTTCACCTGCCGTTAGGCTGCCATCAACACTGATTGCAAGGCACCAAATCTCTGCCTGAACATACGGCGCTGTTCTCTCGAAGGCACTTTCTCTTTTGGTTTACTGCGCCATCGGAAGTAGTCCCGCTGTTCATCAAATGCCGAGCAAAAGCGTGAGGCTGCGTCGAAGGAGCCAAGTCCTCTCATCGGGTAGTAGCGCTGCTTAATACCTCTGTGGTCCTGTTTCAGCCGATTATTGAGATATTTGTTGGTCCGGTGCAACACCTTTCGTCCCAGCACCCGGCGTATTGCTCGTGGGTATGAGATATGTGCATCGGTAGTCACGCGCACCGGCTTATGGCCGACCACATCCTTGGCATGGGTGAAGAAGCGCTTAGCAGCGTCCATGTCACGATGCTCTGAAAGCATCGAGGCTACCAGGTTACCGTGTACTATACGGAAAAGCTGTCCACAAGGGCTAAGGTATGCTAAAGCCGACACTTCTACATGATCAGGCAGCTCACCGACATATTCTCTGCAATCTTGTTGGATAGGCTTTGTTGCAACAAATTTAGCACGTACTATATCTGGTGTGTGCGCAGTAATAGCAGCCTGGATGGAGTAGCAACGCTCGATCTGGTTTGATCGTTGCAACACAGCCATATTGGGCGTAACAGGACCTCGATCCTTGCCGGTGTACCCAACATGAATCGCCTCAATGCCGGTCGGTGCTCCGTGTTCTGCCACTTCCCGCACCCACCCCGTAGGACCTAAATCTTATCCGTATAACCACGCGATTCCATCTCTTCCTGGTCGCACAAATCCTTACGTTTTCCATATGGCCGATCCTGTATGATATAAGGAGGAGACAAGACTAGAGGAAATCAGGTGGGGTGACCGACTACGAGGATAATAGCGGATCTCAGCAAGCGGTCCAGGCCATTCGTGATAACGATGGGGCTGTTATTGGTGCTGCTGCTCGGGCTTATCGACTACCTTACAGGTCCGGAGCTTTCGGTTGAGATCTTCTACTTCGTCCCGGTGCTGCTCGTTTCCTGGCTCGCGGGAAGAGGGGGCGGTATCCTCGTATCGATCGCAAGCGCTGTGGCAGGCTTCATCGCTGACGCGGTGACGGGGCACTCCCAGCTGCGCTCAGCCGTACCTTACTGGAACGGCGCCATGGAGCTGGCCGTTTTCGTGACGGTGGTGCAGCTAACGGCCACTCTGCAACATCTCAGGCGGGAGGAGGAGAGCAACCGCGCTGCGCTACTAACACGCGCCGATGAGCTCAAGACCGCTCTGCTCCACGCCGTCTCGCACGATATCCGCACGCCGCTGGCTTCTATAAAGGCCTCGGTCACGAGCCTGTTGGATAGCAGCGTTGTATGGGACAAGTCGAGGCAAAACGCACTCCTGCAGGGGATAGACGAGGAGTGTGACCGGCTAGACAGGCTCGTGAGCAATCTGCTCGACATATCGCGCATCGAAGGCGGCGTAGTTCACCTGCAGCGCGACTGGTACTCCATTCAGGAGGTGATCCACACCGTGCTTCGGCGCCTGAGGCCTGCTCTCGCGTCTCACCTCGTAGAGGTGGACGTCCCCGAAGACCTGCCGCTCGTGCTGCTCGATTTCGTGAGGATCGATCAGGTGGTGACCAACCTAGTAGAGAATGCTGCCAGGCATACACCGCCCGGCACGCCAGTGACGATCAGTGCTCGCATGTCCAGGGGAGTTGGCGAGCCATCTGGACGCGTTCCTCGACCGACGTCTCGTGCACCCTCGTCCCCGCCACCGGGTAGCTACCTTGAAGTCATGGTGGCTGACAAGGGACTGGGCGTGGGACCAGATGATCTCAGCCGGCTCTTCGACATCTTCCACATCGCCGGCAACAAGGCACGAACGCAGAGCACCGGGCTCGGCCTCTCCATTGCGCGTGGCATGGTGCAAGCCCACGGAGGGCAGATCATCGCTCAGAGCTGGCCCGGCTACGGCTTCAGCGTTACTTTTACCCTCCCCCTGGAGACAGGCGTGAGGCAGGTGCGCGGCGAGCAGGCGCAAAGGGCGATAGGGGAGATCCCCCTGGAAGCCTCAGACGCGTCCGCCCCGCCTCCACACTCCCTTCCCCCTCCAACAGGTCGCGTTAGCCCCCCGCCCGGAGCAAGCCGCGTGCGCAGGAGAGCCGCTGATGGCACGTGAGCGCATCCTGGTCATTGAGGACGACCAGGCTGTTGCGCGCGCTATTCGCTTCAGCCTGGAAGGCTACGGTTTCGACGTAGATAGCGCGGCGACTGGGCTGGACGGTCATGCGGCTCTGCGGTGCTCCGCCCCATCTATTGTGCTACTTGACCTGGGGCTGCCCGATATGGACGGGCTTGATCTCTGCTCTCAGATCAGGGCTCAGAGCAGCGTGCCTATAATAATCCTCACGGCATGGGGCGCCGAGCACGAGAAGATCATCGCGCTTGAGGGCGGAGCCGACGACTATATCACCAAACCGTTCGGCATGGGCGAGCTGCTGGCCCGCATCCGAGTAGCCCTGCGACACGCCGCTCAAGCCTCCCCCTCCTCCGAACTGCGCTCCATCAGCGTGGGGGATCTGGCAATCGACCTCGCGGCACACCAGGTGCGAGTGTGTGACAGGCCCGTACACTTCACACCGACCGAGTTCAAGTTGCTGGAGACCCTTGCTAAAAATGCGGGCCGGATGAGCACGCACCAGATGTTGTTACGCGAGGTGTGGGGAGCCGGTTACGGCGCCGACACGCAGCTCTTGAGGCTCTTCATCAGCCAGGTGAGAGCCAAGGTGGAACAGGACCCTACGGAGCCGATTTATATAATCACCGAGCCGGGCGTGGGCTACCGCTTTGCCCTCACGGACGAACGCTAGGGCAAGCCGTGGCGATCCCTCACAACATCCTTATGGGAAAATATGAGGACCACTCAGCTTCAGGGGCTGCGATAGATCGGGCTGTCAATGCTGGGCCCCGTCCCCCCGGCACACCCGCACGCGGTGAGCATCCTGATCCAGATGCTGACGCACGGAGGCGAGGCCGCTATAGAGAGAGGAATCGAGCCCGTTGAGTGGACCCAGCAACGACGGCACGAAGGCACCCAGGTCTGGAGTGAGCCGCGACCCCAGACGAACATCAGGAGCACTTCAACCTGGTAGAAGGAGGCCTGGCTACAGAACTCGGCCGACAGACAGAGTCTACGGCTCGGGTGGCCTGATGGCCGGCATGGCGGCTGCGCGAGCGCGCACGCAGAAGCGAAGGCGGCGAGTGCGATTGGCGCTCCTCCTGATAGCCCTCGTCCTTCTGACAGGCGGTATCGCGGCGTACGTCCTTACCTCGCGCACGATTGACCATATCTCGCAGGGTATAAACCATATCTTCCAGACGCCCGTGCGAGTACGCCCTGCGTCGGCTGGCCAGGGGAGGGGCACCCCTGTGCCTGTTGTTCTGCCCGACTGGAGCAAGAAAGAACCTGTCAACATCCTGCTGATCGGCCTCGATTACAGGCCGCAGGAGAAAGACTCGCGTGCCGACACGCAGATCATAGTACATATAGACCCGGTAGGTAAGAGTGTGGCTCTCGTCTCGATCCCTCGCGACCTGTGGCTGACTATACCGGGCTACGGGGAGGACAGGGTGAATGCCGCCTTCCAAAAGGGAGAAGACGAGGCCGCGAAAGTACCGGGCGGAGGCCCTGGCCTGGCCATGGCGACCATCGAGTATAACTTTGGAGTCCATGTAGACTACTTTGCGCAAGTCGATTTTCACGGCTTTGAGCAGATCGTCGACACGGTGGGCGGGATCAACATCGATGTGCCGAAGCCGCTGGTAGACAACAGCTACCCCTTCAACGACTACGGCTACACTCGCGTCTACATACCAGCAGGGCTGCAGCATCTGGATGGTCGCACTGCCCTGCAATATGCTCGCTCGCGGCATGCCGATAGTGACATCGGGCGAAACGCTCGACAGCAACAGGTGCTGCTGGCAATCAGGCAGCAGGGGCTCAACCTCAATCTGCTGACGCACATCAACGACCTTGTGGACCAGATGTCGAGCAGCGTCAAGACCGACCTCAGCCTTGAGCAGGTGCTCTCGTTGGTTCAGCTCTCAAGAGAGATCAGCAGCAATTCAGTGCAGAATGTGCTGATAGACAACTCGATGGTCAAAGAGACGATATTGCCGAGCGGCGCTGACGTGCTCATGCCGAACTGGGATCTGATACGCCCCAAGCTGACCCAGGCCTTTGCGGACCCGAGGCTCGCCAGGGAGGGCGCACGCCTCGAGGTGCAAAACGGCACAAGCACGGCAGGCATTGCCCGCAAGCTGGGCGACACGCTGGAGGCGAAGGGCTTCCTGGTGACGCTGGTGACTACAGCGCTCGACCGGGGGAATTACCCCACCACTGTGATCATCGACTACACGGGCGGCAGGATGGTCTACACGCTCGATCTGCTCGCCAAGAGGCTTGGATTGGACCCGGCACAGGTGAAGCAGGGTGACCCCACCACGGCCACGCGCGGACCAGACGGCAAGGCAATCGACATCAGGGTCGTAGCGGGGGACGACAGGCTCAGGTGAGGCATCGCGCGTAGATACTTCGCAGCGGGACAACTTTACTCCTCTGCTCCAGCCCTGCACCGTACTGATACACCCCGTACAGATACCGCTGGCGAACCCTCGCTCAGAAGCCCGCTGCGGTAGCAACAGTCAGGTTGCGCTGTCTTCGAGCCAACGCCGCAAATGCCGTTACGCGAGTTCGTGCCCTCGGTCTCTCCTCCAGCCAAGCTACTATCCTCACCAGGTTTAGCGCTACCGCTGTCAAAATGTGTTGTAACCTGGTCTTCGCTGCCCCGATATAACGGCTTTGGCGTAAGCCGCCCACCCGCACGCCCTGGCTCACCGTCCCTTCTACCCCCGCCCGCCGCCTCTATTCCCCCTTGAATTCGTCACTCTTCTGCTCGGCCCGCTGCGCCAGCATAGCTATGTGTTGCGCCTGTGGTTTCAACGTCTCGGCCCGTCCGCCTCGCGCTGTCCTGGTACATGCCGCCCTTACCGCGCACGCTTCACAAGTTGCTGCGGCAAACGCCACATGGACTTTCGTCTTTACCATAACCGGTATGGCTCGGCGTCCAGATGCTGCTCTCTTGCCCTTCTGGACAGCTTACCTTTTGCCCTTCCCAATCCACCGCAAAGCACCCTGCGGCATACCCTGTCCTAGCCCGTGCCTGCCAACTGCTATCCTCCGTCAAAGGTCCCACCAAGCGTACTTTATGCTCCGCTTTGCTCTCCACCAGCCGCGCCGAGTCGATGTAGCCGGCGTCAACAAAGTGCTCAGCCGGTAACAACTCCCGTTCAGCCAGCGCCTGATGGATCGGCGCCAGGGCCGCTTCATCGGTGACGGTTGCCGCCGTCGTCTCCACATGGGTAATGATGTTAGGCGTATCATCATCGCATGTCTCGGTCAGATGCACTTTGTAGTACGCCGTAGCCGACCCAACCTTGGCCCCCCTTCGCGCCAGCCCGTGCCTCGATGTCTATTGGAGAGACAATCAGCACCCTACACGGTGGCTGGTCCTTGGTCTCGCGCCAGCGCTCACGGCCGTCGGCACCAGGAGCATAGAATTGCTGCACCCACATTGCTCGCAGCACGCGGACCGCCGCCAACTCATGTAGATGTTGTGGGGTCTTGGGATCAGCCAGCGCTTTGAGCAATCGTCGTCCATCGGCGCCGTAGATAGCCGCTAACTCGGCGCGGGCATCTTTGCTCTTGGGCATGCGATACTCAGTCAACCGGTAGCCGTAACGCTCCAACCAGGCGGGTTCAATATGGGGAGTGAGCCAAGCGGGGTCGGCTTCGGCCAGGGCGTTAAGCGCCGCACGCACGGCCTCGCCACAGCTGATCAAGCGGCTAAGGGAGCGGGTTCTGCTTCGCATTCAGGCGGCCAGCACATGAGTGGAGTCGGTGCGGGCGCGACCGCGAGCTTTGAGTAGGTCACGCTCCCGCAATCGGTCCAGCAGCGTATCGAGCAAGAGTAGCTCCAGAGCACCATCGATCAAGCGAGCGCGAAACTCAGAGAGAACAGAGGCATCAAAGCCGGAATAATAGAGAGGCAAGGCGAGGGCGTACTTCCAGGCGATATGGCCGCGCACAGCATCGGCAGCTTGCTCATCGCTCAGGCCCTCCATGAATTGGAAAACAGTGACTAAAGCAAGGCGGGCCGGATCGAGTGCGGGTTGACCGGTGGGCGAAAACAAGGGCGCAAACTGGGCATTAGCGTATAGCAGACTGAACTCATCGGCTAGGCGCATAAGCGGGTGGCCCTTGGGAAAAGAGGCACGGGCAGCGAGTTCAGTATCTCCGGGAATGATGTAGACAACGGGCGCATGCATAGACATGGAGAGCCTCCTATAGGACAGAATGGCAGGGGTCGGTTAGGGCGATTTTACGCCAAATAGTCTGGCCTGCCAAGTCCTCAAAGCCCTAGCGTGGCGCTGAGCGAGGGTTCGCCAGCGGTATACATACAGAGTACAGATGGACACCTGCAAGATCGCGTCTGGCCTCTACCAGTACACGGCTATCGATGATTGCACCCGTTATCAGGTACTACGCCTCTACTCCAGACGGACAGCAGCCAACACGCTGCTCTTTCTGGAGTGCGTAACTGAGGAGATGCCTTTCCCAATCCAGCGTATCCAGACTGACAGAGGCACTGAGTTTACGGCTTACGAAGTGCAGGACCGGCTACTGGAATGGGGTATCAAGTTTCGGCCTGTGCGTCCAGCATCACCACATCTCAACGGTAAGGTAGAAAGAGTGCAGAGTACGGACCTGGTTGAATTCTATTCCGTGATAGATATGTCGAATCGAACTCTTGAAGAACTGGATCTGCCTTTAGCAGAGTGGCAGCATTACTACAATTGGGAGAGGATACATGGCTCAATCGGCAAGACCCCAGTAGAGAAGTGGCTCGCGCTGATGAATGCGACTCCGCTTCATGAGGAGGTAAGTGCTGAGTTCGACCCAGAGAAGGAAGCTGCTCCAATACGATCATATAGCGGAACAAAGGTTCGTTGACCGTTGAAACTATGTGCCCGACCCACACAATTGAGTTGTTGCAACAGAGCCTTTTCTACTCACACCCCCACTCCTTGCTAAGCCGGGTCAATGTCCTCTAAGAGGGCAGACTTCCCTTTGTACCGCACCTGAACAACAACTTCATTGTTCCACATTGTGTTTACAATATCATCGAGGCCTACAGGCACGACGAGAGAATGAGTCTTGCCGTCTTCAGTAACGATCTTTATCTTGCCCTTGTTCTTCGTCGCATCGGCAAAACGCAGAGTACCTCTCAATGTAGTCAAATTATCAGTGTTAGACTCTGGGTCTTTAGTGGCAGAAGCTACCATGATTGACAATTCTTCCCTCTTCCGCGTAATGGCCACCGATTTTTCGACCCCTTGGTTTACAGAAGTCAGACCCACCATATTTACGGCCTTACCGTCGGGCGCAATTCCTTTCGCCAAACCAACAAAGTTACGGTAGTAAGACTCAGTTTGTATTCGTTGCCGCAGGCCTTCTTCATTACCTTCATTGAGCAGTGCGAAGTCAGCAACAACCTCGTCCACGACGCTGACAACGCTACCGGGGAGGTCCAATCCTGGAAGTTCAAACTGTCTCCCGACTTGGAGTGTTACTGAGAAACTACCTGGGCGTGGTACAGACATATATAAGCTGTAACCAAGCTCCGTCGATGACTTCGGGGAGCCAGCTGCCCGATAGGCGATGCCGAGCAAACGTTCCGCCGTTCGGATCACCAGTTTCTCGATTATCTTAATGCGGTCTACCAAGACATCACTCAAGGCCACCCCGGAGCCTACTTCATCTCCTGTAATGGATAATTGCAGCTGGCTGGGTTCTAAAGTAACATTCTTGAGTTGCAGGTGCCTCTTAAAGTTTACAGCCTCCAGTAGGTCGTGCAATTCCTCCGCTATCTCAGGTGGCGGATTACCCATTAACGCAGTGTGAATCATTCGGGCCGCCTCGGCTACGAAGCCTGCCTGCAAAGCGATGGAAGCTGCGCCTTTATAGAGTATTGACCTAGATGGTTCGGCTGTAAAGTCATCTCGCAAGACACTTGCAGCTGCTGCCTCCCAATCGTAGGCAAGCCGTGTTTGACTTTTCTCCTCCGTCGTGTCACGTTGAAGTCTCGCGAGAAAGGCTCGATCCAGTGCTTCCATAGCTGTATCGTGGAGGCCTCGAACGTCTGCTCTTGTATAATTGCTACTCATTTCGTCACCACCTGCGCCATAGGCTGACCGAACTCCACAACAACAATGTATGCAGGTAAGCCCCCTTGGTCGCTCGGGTACGTTTGCTTGGTTTTTTCATTGACGCGTTTCCTCACTTCCGCTATTGAGCCGGAACCTATACCCGAGACTTCCAGTCTCGCTGCTCGTTCAAAAGGCAGTTCTGTGTCCCTGTATGCCAGATAGTAATCTACGCCGCTTCCTTGCGGAGCACGTTCAATGACCGTGTAATCGGTGAGTTCAAGCATCAAGAGAGCTGCGACGCCACAAGCTCCGAACTGGGACATGTCTCTGGGCTCGCCTCAAGTTGCGATCATTTGTTCTGTTACTTGTATAGCCCAGTATACCTGGAACTCGCAATCAAAGCCACCCTTTACCTTTAGCGTAGTCCCACTTTGATGCAAATTCATATCGAAAGCCAGCACGGCCGCTTCAGCTAAAAACGTCCCCCAAGCCCCAGCCATGCCAGGAACATTATTATAAAGATTTTCAAGCGTTAACTTTGGCGTGCTGCTGCCAGGAACCAGGCTAACCGCCATACTAAGTCCTCCTTCTAACAAAACGGCCTATCATACGTCGGCAGGCTGCATCTTATCTTTATCCGTGGGCATTATGTTGCTACTCGCTCTTGTTGCGCAACCAGGCCAGTCTCGTTTGCTTCAGTGCCCGCAGGTATGCCTCGGCAGCCATGAGAGCTTCGTCGAGCACGTCACACTTACTGGGTTGGGCGCTGTGAGTGGACACTCTACAGAGAGGTATGTTACGACCAGGTCGTTGTAGGCGTCCTCTAGCTGCTCCTCCAGTTGGTAGGCGTCGGCTATGTCGGCGGGGTCCCTCTTTTCCATGTCATGTGGCACTTAGTCGTGATCCTTCTTATTGACATCTTGACATCAGCTCGCCAGTTGTACGCTTTGTTACCCATAAGGGTTATTATGGACCGGAGGTAGCTATCAGCTGCTCCCGCCTAGGGCATGTAGTCCTCGTGCGTAAGTCCGAGAGGCTTGTCAGCTTGCCACCTTGAGCCGCTGCGGTTATACCTTCGAGCAAACTCCGAATCAACCACGCCGTTTCGGTGCATAATCACATTCCTGGCTGTGTTGCAACAACTACGGCTCGTACAAACAGAGGCGCGGTAATGGGATGGGGATAGATAATCTATGCCGCCAGCCCAAAGGCTCTTGACACGAACCTGTTCTGGCTCATGACGTCACCTTTGGTTCTGTTGCAACAACGTAATGGATCGGTTAGAGTAGCACCAACCAGCCATTATTG
>JALYYZ010000319.1 GCA_030945985.1 Chloroflexota bacterium | reverse complement strand
ATGTCCACCACATGTTCTTTCAGAGCCGCCTGGGCGCCGTAATTCTGGCTCACGGTTACAGCCTTCTCACCGAAGGAGCGGCTGCGGTGGCGGAGATCTGCAAGGTTGTCGATGCGAGAAACAAGATCGTTTGTAATCTTGCGGCGCTCCGTTGCCGCGTCGCCCGTCTCGGGTGTACCGCTCGTGCCCCCGGTGTCACCGATGCCCACCACCTCGGAGGAACCTATTGTAGTGTTCGGCGCCATGGCGGCTACGTGTGAGGCGTAGACTATGTAGAGCCCCGCAGAACCAGCCACCGCGAATTGCGGAGCTACATAGACGATGATAGGCACATGGCTCGCGAGCGTGTGCTGCACCATATCTTCCATCGAGGCGACGAGCCCACCTGGCGTGTCAAGCTCGATTACCAGGGCGTTCGCCCCATCGTTCTCTGCGGTGGAGATCAAACGGTCGTAATATTGTGCGCTGATGGGTGTGATCGCCAGCTTGAAAGGTGCTACATCGACATGAGCGCCGTTGTTGTTTTGTTGTTGTTGCATGCCTGGCGCAGCGTCTGCCGCTGAGGGCCGCAGAATAGCCCCGAGGGCAAGCAGTAATATACCCAGTATCAAAGATGCCAGGTATGCTAACCGCAAGACCATTAGTGACGCCTTGCCCATAACATCATGTCCTTTCAGTTGGATCTACGCAAGGGACGGTAGTAGCGTCGCAAGTCCATTATACTCCATAAACAAGCGCCACGAATATGCACCGCAGACCATGAACTTCTGAGGTTAGAGGTGTTAGTTGTTCAGGCCTTCGGTACTTGCCGGAAAGGATGTGGTGCGGAGTTGTCACAAAAAGGGCGGTGCGCGGTGTTAACCCAATACATTGCGCCTGATAAGGGCGAACGCGGAGCCTAATAATAGATGACCGACAGATGATCGACAACGACAACTTGCCGCTGGACCTCTTTTCCCAGGGCGATGAAGTGGCCTTTGAATCGCTGTTCACCTGTTATCACGGGGCCCTCTATCGCGTTGCGTATGGCTGTGTCTGGCGACGCGATCTGGCTGAAGATGTGGTCCAGGAGACGTTCATGGAGCTTTATGCCAAACCACCTGTGCTGAGGGATAACGGCACATTGCTGGCAGGGCTGTGCAGGGTTGCTTTGAACAAAGCTCGAAACATGCTGCGAGGCGAGCGTCGCTCTCGGCAGCGTGAGGTGAGCCTCCTGAGTGAGCAGGAAGATAGCGATGGTGATCCCGAGGCGCAGTTGTTGAAATTGGAAGGGGACGCGCAGGTGCGAGATGCCCTGGCACAACTGACTGAGAAGCAACGTACCATACTTCTGCTCCGGCACGCCGGGCTTTCATATGCAGAAGTGGCTGCCCTTGCAGATGTCGCGCCGGGTTCCGTGGGCACCATGCTTATCAGAGCCGAACGTGCCTTTGCCGGTGCCTACAGCAACTGCGATCCGTCTGTGACTTATCCACTGGGAGGGACAAAACGATGACGCAACACGAATGCAGCAATGAGGAATCACTCAAAAGATATGCCGATAATGCTGTTGAGGCTAACGAGAGTATTCAGATTGAGGCGCACCTTGCGACCTGTGACACCTGCCGAGTAAAGTTGGTCAATCTCCGCAAACTGAATGCACAGGTGGTGGCACTCCTCAACTCAGAGATCGTGGTGCCTGACGCCAATCACGCGCTCAAGCGCCTACGGGCTACGCAACCGTCCGCCGGAAAAGGCGCGGTCCTGCCGTCGATACGCGAATCAACGGTGGGCGCCAAGGCGTTGACCTAACGCCGTCCCCGGCCGTGGGCACAACCGGCAGTGAGAAGTGGCCGCCTGAGCTTCACTTTTGCCGGCGTTGGCATGGCGCTTGCGCTTGTGATCACGCTCGGCCTAGCCAGCCAGTTAGGATCGGGAGGTCGCACTGCTGCGCCCGGAAACACCACAGCAGCCTCTCCATTCCTACCGGCCGGAAAAGTCCGCCATCTCGTCCTGACAGGCACCTTAAGCATCCTTGCGGGTGCTCGCGACGGCGAGCCGCTCAGCAAGGAGGTGCATCACGAGGAGTTTTGGCTAACACAGGGCACGAGCCACCCGCTGATGCGCTCGGCGGTCAGCGTGCCGGTCAGTTCAACAACCTGACTGGGCGACGACGCCTACTACGAATATACACCGCAACTGGGCAACAAAGTGTATAGGTCCGCGTATAACCCAAAGTTTCTCGCGTCGGTGGTACCTGATCCCCAGATGATAACTACGACCCTAGAGCTGCGGAACGCGCACCTCGCGGGGCATGACACTATCTGCGGACGGCCCGTGGTTGTGATCGAGACCACCAGCAGTGGCACCCCGGGTGCTGTCTCGACCTCGAGGTATTGGATCGACACGCAAACTGAGCAACTCCTCCAGTACACTGACGTGACTACGCGGACGTCCGGAACGGAGCATGCACGGGTAGAAATTCGTGTGGATAAACTGGCCCTGGACGAACTACAGGACAGGGAGACCCTATCCAGCGACTACTTTGCAGTCAGGCAGCCTCCTGGATCTGTCCTCGCCTCGCGAACAGCTTCAGCAATCACGCCTGCCTCCGACTTCAGCTTGGCTGACGTGAAGGATGGCACTCTGGTAACGCTCTCGATGCTGCGCGGGAAGCCTGTCGTGCTTCTTTTCTGGGGTTCCTGGTGCCCCCATTGCCGCGACGCACTGCCGGCGATGCAAGTCCTTTACAACGAGGTGGGGCATGATGTTGAGTTTATCTCTATATCGTCAGGGCCCCGTGATACCGCTCAGGCTGTTCGCTCCTTCGTGCAAGATCAGCAC